>JAYUXE010000624.1:0-4403 GCA_043753165.1 Archangiaceae bacterium
GTGCGCAGCGGCACGGCGAAGATGGCGAGGTCGTGGAAGATGCCAATCTTGATGTCGTCGCGAACCAACGAGAAGCGGAACTCGAGCTGAAGGGTCGCGCCGCTGGCGACCCACTGCGCGCCGAAGAGGCCGCGGGTGAGCTCGGCCACCGACAGCTCGTCGTGAAACGTCACTTCGCCCCACGACAGGTGCCCGCGCGACTTGACCCAGAAGTCGTGCCAGCCAATCGGCTTCACGAACTGGTAGCGCACGTCGGCCCAGCCAAAGCCATCGTGGCTCTCGAAGGGGAAGTAATACCGAAGCTCGCTTTCCAGCGTGTGGCGGCGATCCCACCGCAACACCGTCGGGTCGACGACGGACTCGTGAATCGCGCGGATGAAGGGCCGCTTGCGTTCGGTGATGGTGACGTCAGGCGGCGTCTCGAAGTCGGGTACCACCTCGAGGCCGAACAGCTTGCGGAACTCGAAGCCGGCTCCGACGAGAAACCGAAGGCCCGGCCTCACTTCGGCCTGCAGCTGCAGCGCGGCGTCTGCCGTCCACGCCCAGTAGTTTTCGACGAAGAGATCCGCCCGCTGCCGCGAGATCAAATTCGTCTCGGCCCAGATGTTCGGCTTGAAGTACCGCAGCACCGGCACGGTCGAGTACTGCGCCTCGAAATACGCGCGCGAAAAATGCGGGTACAGCTTCTCGGTGACGATGCGCGAGCGCACGCCGACGCCGCCGGTGGTCGCGACGTACCAGACGTCGCCTTTGCCCAGCAGATCGCGGCCCAGGTAGTTGAGCCCCGTCTCGAGCCCGTTGACGTAGTTCGAACGGATCTCGAGCCCGAAGTAGCTGCCTTCGACGTCGGCGAAGCTGATGCGCACTTCGTACGGCCGCCGCTCATGCACCATCTCGGCGCCCGCGAGGTTCATGTCCATCTGAGCCGGGATGCTCGTCACCTGCGGGCCCGCATGATCCACCGACGCCGTCTGCACGAGCTCCCACCGGACGCCGGGCATCCCCAGCGCCTCGGCCAGATCGCGCACCTGGCGATCGAGCAGTGGCCGGTTGAACACCTCGTACGGCAGCACCAGCGCCAGCTTGAAGCGCACCTGCTGAAACGACATCTGCCCGAGGAAGATGATCCGGTCGACCTTCCCTTCGTCGATGTTGGCTTCGATCACCCCGTCGACGGCGCGCGCCGACACGCGGGCGAGCTCGAAGCCGGTGCGGTGCAGGTAGCTGGCCAGCTGCGCCTGAACTTGCTTCGCCGTCGCGTCGGTCGGTCGCGCCGACACGGGCAGCTTCAGCATGTCGAGGTAGACCTCGGGCGGCAGCACCAGCGCGCCGACGATGCGCACCGTCACCCGCGGAGACACCGCCCCTTCGGTCGTGATTCCCCCATCGCGATCCGACGCATCGATCACGATGCCGCGCTCGCCGGCAGCCACTGCGAACCCACCGTCGTTCGACACCACCATGTACTGTCCGAGGCCTCCATCGCGCACCACCGGCGTCACCACCGCCGCGTTCGACGGCCGGGTTCCCAGCGGTGATTGCGGCCCCGTCGCGGTCGGCGTCGAAGGCGCAGGCTGCACGGGACTTGCCGGCGCCTCTCCGAATGGCATCGGCCCGGCGTCGGGTCCTGCGGTCAGGGCGATCGAGAGCAGCACGGTCAACAAGGTTTCCTCTGCAGCCGCGATGCAATCTGGGCGCCATGTATGGTGCGAGCGTGAAGAAGCGATGGATTGTTGCCACGTTGGCCGCCGCCGCGGTGGCCGTTCTGATGTTTCGATCGCCGTCGACCGGCGGGGTGTTCGAAGTGCAGCTGCAGCCGGGCTTTTCGGGCTGGGTGGTCATCAAGCAGGGCGTCGCCAACGCGCCGCCATTGCCTTCGGATCGGAGCCGTTGGACGCTGCGCATCCCCGCGACCGGCGTGCTCGAGACCTCGACCGTGCTCCCCGACCATGCGCACGAGACACGCTTCTTCGTCGCCGAACGCGGGGGTTCCGTGCTGGTCGCTTTCAAGCCAGACCCCGCGAACCTGCAGGAACGCCGCACCCGAAAGTGCCTGCTCCTTTTTGCCTCATCGGGGCCCGTGCCAGCGCCACCGACATGTAACTGACCCGGTGTGACTTCGCGGTTGGATCTGTGTCATCACGCGCGCCCTATGCGCGGACTCTTCGTGATTTCGCTGGCTTTGGCCATCACCGGCTGCACCTGCAACGGCAAGAAGCTGAAAGACCGGGAAGACCCGCCCGACGCGGCGATTCTCTGTATCGGCATCGTCGAGGTCTGCAATGGGCTCGACGACGACTGCAACGGACTCATCGATGACGGCCTGCCGACGCAGAGCTGTGGCGTCGGTGCCTGCGCGAACTCGGGGCCCTCGTGCGTCAACGGCGCCGCGGTGACGTGCACCCCGCTGGCTGCGAAAGCAGAGATCTGCGACGGGAAAGACAACGACTGCGACGGAATGACGGACGAAGACCTGATGCCGACCACCTGCGGCCAGGGTGAATGCATGGCGGTCTCGGCGACCTGTGCAGGAGGCGCACCCGTCAATTGCATGCCGCTGCAGCCCAGCACCGAGCAGTGCGACGGCAAGGACAACGACTGCAACGGCACCGTGGACGAAGGCCTGCTGCAGAACCTGTCGACCGACCGCCGGGTCACCACCAACAATGCCAGCAGCGACTTCGTCTACGCCGGCTGGTCGGGCACCCAGTTCGGCCTCGTCTGGCAGGACAAGCGCGACAACGCGAACGGCGAGATCTATTTCGCGGCCCTGAACAAGACGGGCGTGCGATTGGGCGCCGACGTTCGCGTCACCACCACCACGGGCGTCGACGCGCACCCTGCCCTCGCGTGGAATGGCACCCGCTACGGCCTCGTCTATGCGGACAACACGGGGGGCAACTACGAGATCTACTTCCGGCTGCTCGAGGCCAACGGCACGCCGGTGGGCAACCCGATTCGCATCACCAACGCCGCCAACGCGTCCGACTGGCCCGACCTGGTGTGGACGGGCAGCTTCTTCGGCCTGGCGTGGGAAGACGAGCGCAGCGGCGTGGGCAAGGAAGACGTCTACTTTCAGAAGCTCGACGCCTCGGGCAACAAGGTGGGCCCCGAGATTCAGGTGACGACGGATGGCGCGCGGCAGATGGCTCCGATTCTGAAGTGGACGGGCACCGACTTCGGCGTGGTGTGGACGGACACGAGGTTCACCCAGCGTGAGATCTACTTCCGCCGGCTCGATGGAAACGGCCAGCCCGTGGGCGCCGAGCTGCGCGTCAGCAACGACGGGGCAGACTCTGCCTGGCCCGACCTCGCGTGGAATGGCACCGACTGGGCGACGGTGTGGCACGACACGCGCGACGGCAACGCCGAGGTCTACCTGGCGAAGATCTCGGCCGCGGGTGTGAAGGTGGGCAGCGACATGCGGCTCACCAACGCCAACGGCTTCTCGGGCTACCCGTCGATCGACTGGAATGGGTTCCAATACGGCCTGTCGTGGCAGGACGATCGCGCGGGCAACGTGTCGATCTACTTCGCGCAGGTGAACGCGTCGGGCTCGAAGAACGGAACTGATCTGAAGGTCAGCTCGGGCAATGGCGAGAGCTCGTTCACTACCGCGTTGTGGAATGGGTCGACATTCGCATTTGCGTGGCGCGACGATCGGAACCCGCCCAACGGGAACACCGAGCTCTACTTCGCCTACGTGGGCTGCCCGTAATCTCTTAAGGTGGGCGCCATGAGCGGATCAAACCGCCGGCGTCATACCCGCGTGCGACCCCGCCAGCTCGCGACCCGCGTGCGTTCGGGCGATGACCTTCACATCGGCCTCGGCATCGAGAACATCTCGATGGGCGGCGTCTTCGTGCGCTGCAACACGCCGATGAAGGTTGGCCGCAATGTGGTGCTCGAGATCATGCGCGCCGGGGCAGCCCAGAAGCTCGAGCTCGAAGGGAAGATCACCGCGTCCGTGTCGATGGCCGCCGCGGCCGCGTCGCACCGCACTGCCGGCATGGGAATCTCGTTCGACCCGCTGCCGCCGCACGTCGAGTCGCGGCTCGAAGGGTTGATCGTCAGCATCGACCCTTCGGCGCTGAAGCTGCCGGCGGCGAAACGTTCGGCCCGCGCGCCGCCACTGGGCGAGAGCACCGAGCTGACGCCGGCCTTCGTGCCGAAGAGCAAGGTCTTAGACACGACCTTGCCGCCCGCGACCCACCGCACGCTCATCGTGAAGAAGCCGGCCATCGTCCCTGTCGACGAGGAATACGAGACCTTGCGGCGTGAGCTGCAGGAAAAGGAAGACGAGATCACCCGGCTCACCGCCGAGAACAAGAAGCTCCGTCAGCGGCTGCTCAACCTCGTCAACACCGGCAACGCGTAAAAGCGACCCACCCGTCGGGGGCCAG
>JAYUXE010000625.1:0-9888 GCA_043753165.1 Archangiaceae bacterium
TCGTCACGTCCACGACGGCTTCGCGCAAGAATTTCTGCCGCGGTACATGAAAGAAATCGAAGAGCTTCTGGCAGAGAAAGCCCAGTGAGCCCTGCAGAATTGCTCGAGGTGGCGGTCGAGGCCGCGAAGGCGTCAGGCGCGGTGTTGCAGCAGAAGCTGTCGGAGCACCGCACGATTCAGTTCAAAGACCGCGACCACATGGACCTGGTGACGGACGCGGACAAAGCGGCCGAAGCGGCAATCTTGAAGGTGTTGCACGCGCGCGTGCCGGACCATGGAATTCTGGCCGAGGAATCGGGCGCGTCGCACCTCGACAAGAGCCACGTGTGGTTCGTCGACCCGCTGGACGGCACGGTGAACTACGCGCACCGCATTCCGCACTACTGCACGACGCTGGCGGTGGAAGAGCGTTCGACGCACCAGCTGCTGGCGGGCGTGGTGTTCGACCCGGTGCGCAACGAGCTCTTCACGGCGTCGAAGGGCAACGGCGCGTTTCTGAACGGCGTGCGCATTCATTGCAGTGAGACGAAGGCGCTGAACCAGGCGCTGCTGTCGACGGGCTTTCCGACCGACGTGCACTTGAACCCAGACGTGCCGTTGGGGCTGTTCAACACCATCGTGCAGAAGGTGCGGGGCGTGCGGCGCATGGGCAGCGCGGCGTTGGACCTGGCGTACGTGGCCAGTGGGCGGCTCGACGGCTACTTCGAAGTGGGCCTCAAGCCGTGGGACGTGGCGGCGGGCGGCATTCTCATCGAGGAAGCGGGTGGGCGGATGCGGCGCATCGACGGGGGGCCCTTCGATGAGCTCCCCTACAACGCGCGCATCGGCGACATCATGGGCGCGGCGCCTGGGGTGTTCGACGCAGTCACCGAGGAATGCGCGAAGTTCCTGCGCACGCTCGGGTGGAAGCCCACCGAGGTCTAAAACAGACTCTCGGGGACGAAGATGATGTCACCGGGCTGAACGAGGAAGTTCTTCTCTTTCCCGGTGCCGATGTCCTGCACGGCGACCTTAATTTTCTTTTCCTGGCCGGCGATGATGCGCGTGACGTTGACGTCGTTCTTCGACGCCGTCTTGGTGAACCCACCGGCCTGAAGCATGGCCTGGATGACGTTCATGTTCTCTTCGTAGGGGAAGGTGCCGGGCTTGGCGACCTCGCCGAAGATGTAGATTTTCTTCGAGTTGTACTCGCGAATGAGCACGGACACCGACGGGCGCTTGAGGTAGCCGTTCTGCAGGCAGGTGGTCAGCGCATCGGCGGCCGCGCTGGACGTCTTCCCGAGCACGGAGACGCGGCCACACAGCGGGAAGTCGATGTTGCCTTCGGTCGACACGCGCCACACGCCTGAGAGCTCGGTCTCTTGAAAGACGCGGACCTCGAGCATGTCCCCGGGGCCCAGGGTGCTGGACGAGGCGCGCGGCGTGCCGTCGCCTTCGCCCGGGGTGGTGTTGCCGGTTCCGGTAGGTCTGGGGGTCACGCAAGCGGCAAAGGCGAGGGCGCCTGCCAGCAGCATGAAGGTCCCACGCATGTCAGTAGGTGAAGCTGAGCCGCAGGATGACTTCGTGGCGCGTGATGTCTGAGCCGGGCAGCTTGGCGACGGGCGCGCCGGTGGTGGCATCGCGCTGCGACGAGCTGCGGAAGTTGAAGTTATAGGCGAGCGCGATCGAGAACCACGAGAAGATGTCGACCGACGGGCTGATGCCGGCAGAGACGACCGAGTCGTTACGGATGACGGTGGGGTCGTTGTAAAAGGTCAGGTAGTCGAAGGACGCGTTGCCGAGAATGTGGAAGCGGCCGACGCCCGTCTTCGCCTCGATGTAGCCGCGGTCGTCGCCGAAGACGCCATAGATCGGCACGGGCGCGAGGGTGCGGACGTAGCCGAACTTGAAGGTGGTGGCTTCGCTGAGCAGCACGCCGAGCTCGGCCTGCGCGATGAAGGTCTGGGCGGGATTCACACCGATGAAGTCGCGGCCGTAACCCGCAAGCACGAGGACGGAGATCTTCGAAGAGATGAGGCCGGCCAGACCCAGCTGCAGCTTCATCAGGGTGGCGGGGCGGCCCACCGCGTTGAAGTAGGTGCGGTAGTCGACGGTGCCGTCGAACACGACGGCGGTCTTCGGCAGGAACTTCCAGCGTGCGCCGAGGCCGGCGTTCAGGTTGCTGTAGTCCATCAATCGGGCCTGGTCGGCCTGACACAGCGGATTGCCGGCGGGGCAGTTGGACAGCGTGCCGCCGATGAGGGGCGAGAAGAACTCGACCGCCCACTGCGCCTTCGGGGTGAACTCGAGCGCGCCGCCGCCGGGGTGAATCGGAACCGCAACGCGAAGCGCGTTGTAGAGAGAGAGGACGGCGATGGTCAGCGCGACGTTGTTGGTGCGGTCGCTGCGAAGCAGTTGGTCGCCAATCTGGAACTCGACGGCGCCTTGCTTATTGAAAGCCGCTTCGAGGCCGACATCGGTCGCGAAATGAGAAGCCTCGCGCGAGCCCGTGCTGAGCGCGCCGGTGTAGAGCACGTACTCGGCATTGCCGTTGAAGTTGACGCTGTTGTTGCTGCCGAGCAGCTCGAACTTGAGGCCCGGGCGGAAACGCACGGCAATGTCGCCCTGCAGCGTGGGCGGGGTTCCGAAGTAGCCGACCGCGCTGTCGTAGCGGCCTTCGAGATCGAAATAGGGGTGGAGGCGGCCGTCACCGATTTTGATGCCGGCGGGCTTCTCGACCTGGGCGAACGCGACGCAGGACACAAGGAGCGCGACGATCGCGATGAAACGGCTCGGCATTACCCCTCCCTCAGACGACATTGGTGCGCTGCGCTCCTACCACAGGCTTTTCAAGCCCAGCGCATAAAGTGTTTTTTGGTTTACAGGCCCGGGCTTGCAGGAGCGCTGCGGGAATCGACGCGGCCGATCGGAATCAAGATCGTGGGGTCGATTTTCGGCAGGTCGTCCGGCTCTTCGACTTCGGTGGTGGCGTTTTCGTCGGTGCGGAAGGCGAGCTGGCCGATGCACTCTTCGGCTTCGGCGCTGAGCTGGTTGACCTTCACCACGGCGATGCTGACCTTCGTGTACTCGTGCTCGGCGGTCGCAGACTCTTTCTTGGCGACGGATTCCTGCAGCGCGATGTCGCTCTGCTCAGAGATGCGCAGCAGGCCTTTAATCTGGGTCAGCTTCTCGTTGACGCAGTTGAGCTTCACGACGTCTTTGCTGTTGCGCGCTTCTTCGAGCTTCACGAGCACGGTCTTCAGTGCGCCGCGCATCTTGGTGACGGCCTCGGCGCTGCGACGAATCTTTTCCGGATCAGAAAGGTTCGAGCCTTCCGTCTTGTCGGGGGCCGCAGCCGGAGCGGCAGTGCCCTTGTCTTCAGGCTGCGCCGCGCCCTGCGCCATCGCGGCCCCGCCAATCAACAAGCCGAGCGCGATGAGTTTACGAGTGTGCATAGGACCTACCCCTTCCCGAAAATGAACCGGCAATACTCTAAAGATCTTTGCCGCGCAGTGTCAACGACCTGACCGCGCACAACATGCGATTCTAGCTAATGGTTTTGGTTGGTGTCCGCCGGGTGGGGCCGCATTCAGCCGACCCCTCATCAAGTCCCGCGCCATCTTTCACCGCTGCAATCAGGCGGGTTTGAGATGCCCGTGGCTTGCGGTGTTGGTGCAAATTTCGACACCTGGGGCAAAAGTTCACGGATCAGAGCCGGGCCGCGAGGCGGGTGTTTGCTTCGCGCAATCGACCCGAAAGCACGCGGGCGATGTTGATGACGATGAAGGTGAAGCCGTCGCGGTGCTGCTTGCGGAAGGTGGTGAGGTTCTCGGCGGTGAGGTGCAGCAGCTCGGTCTCGCCCCGCGCGCGGACGGTGGCCGACCGGTACTCTTTGTCGATGAGGCTCATCTCACCGAAGAACTGCGGAGCCGAGAGCACGGTGATGACCTTCTGTTCGCCCGTCGCATCGCGGCGCATCACCTCGACATCGCCGGCGCCGATGACGAACAGACTGTCGCCGAGCTCGCCTTCTTCGAAGATGTTTTGACCTGCTGAGAAGCGGCGCGGCCGTGAGAGCTCGGCGATGAGCTCGAGCTCCTGGTTCGAGAGCATCTCGAAAAGCGGCGAGCTTGAGAGGATCGAGATTTTTTCCATCGACGTCACCCTTGCGCGCGGACTTCGCCTTTGCGGCCCTTGAGAAAATACTCTTCGAAACGAAGGTCGCCTTCTTCCTGCGACAGGCAGACGGCGCGGGCGGGCTCGAGAAAGGCGACGCCCCGGGTGCGATCGACCTGGTAGACCGACAGCGGCTTGACCTCGAGGTTGTAGCTCTCGCGGTCTTCGAGCAGGGCGACGCACCACGCAAGGCGCCGGTCATCGCGGTGCCGGAAGTAGAGAAAGTCGGTGCCGACCGAGCAACCGAACTTCTCGCGCGCGTCTTCGAGCAGGCCCGACCGTTTGGCGCGCGACCCTTCGACAGCGAGCGCCGCGGCTTCGGTCTCGGCCTTCAAGTCCTTCGTGCGCTGTTTGCGTTCTTCGGCGGCGCCGAACAGCCCTTCGGCGCTGCGGCGCACCTTTTTTCCCAGCGCGCGCTGTTCGGCGACGCCAAGGCTCACTTCCGCGCTGCGGGCCCAGAGGCGTTCGACCTCGTCCCACAGGCGCGCCTTTCGGCCATCTTCGCGCTGGTATTCTTCGGCGACCTGTCGAACGCCGCGCTCGAGGCCCGCGACATCGGCCGCCGGGCGTTTCTGGTCGCGGGCTTCTTCGAGGCGCTTCTCGGCCGCTCCGAGCCGGTACCAGTTGTCAGAGGCGCGGATGCGCTGCTCTTCGAAGTCGGCGACGAACTTGAAGCTCTTGTTCTCGAGCTCGGACGCCTCGAAGAGCATGTTGGCCGCGACGTCTTCGTGCTCGCCCGCGCGGTACAGCGTGTCGATGGCGTTCTTCTGCGTGAGCTCGGCGCGGAACTCGGTGAGCGTCGTCTGGCCCAGCAGCTCTTCGTAGCGGGCTTCGGCGTCCTTTTGCGCGGCACGGACGGCCGTCAGCTGGGCCCACCACGCCTGGAAGTCGGCCGATGCAACCAATGCCCGGACTTCGTTGAGCCGCTTCTGCTTCAAAATCACCCCGCTTGAGCCAGCGGGCCTTTCTTACGCCAGATCTCCGTCAGATGGCGCGCGCGAAAACGAACGGCACGGACACCGGCACTTCGTCCTTCGGGCTGAACGGGAAGATCCACCGACCCATCAAGGTGCGCATGCAGGCGCTGACGGCCTCGGAGCCAAGCGTGTCTTCGTCGATGGTGACGCCGCTGGCGCGCCCGGTGGTGCCAATGAAGAGACGCACGGTGATCTTCCCGCCCTTCATCGACGGGTTGTGGTGCAGCTCGCGCTCGAAGCAGTTCTGCACGCCAGCGCGGCGGGCGGTGATGAACTGCTGAAGGGCGCGGGGGTCGATGCCGTCGGTCTCATCGAGACCGATGACGCCGGGCGTGGCAGTCGCAGGAATCTTGTCTTCGCGACTGCCGAGAATGACCTGCTTCGCGCCGTCGGTGCCGAGGCGTTCGACCGTGGCGAGCGCCCCTGTCGTCGGACCCCTGGGGCCGGTGGGGGCGTCGCCGGCAACGCGAAAATTCGTCGCCCCTTCGAGGGCCGAGGCGATGTCGCCCGTGTCCGAGTCGATGAGGGTACCAAAGGCGCCGCCGGGCTTGTCGACGCCCAGCAGCTTCGCGACGGCTTCCTTCGCAGTCGCACGCGCATCGGCGGGCTTCGCGGCAGGCGCGCGGGAAGCGGCGCGTGATGCCGCAGCGGCGGGAGGCAGAGACTTCGGAAGCTTGAGCAGCGGGGGCAGGGTCACGCGGCCGACGGCGCGCTCGGGCACGTCATCGAACGTCTCGGTGACGGGCATCGGCTGCGCGGCGATGTATCCAGCGAAGACGATGTGCAGGGCGATTGACGCCGCGAGGATGAAGAGGAAGCGGCGTTCGATGGTGCGCCAGGGGGCGGCGCGAAGAACGCTGATCAACTGCGGATGAAATGCGTCGGTCGTGGTCATGCACTGCTGACCACGACCGCAATTTCCAGGTTCCGTCTTGATGCGCCGACGGCAAGCGACAGCGGCTCACCTCGAGCGGCAAGGCTAGCTAGCCGGCGAGAAGATGAACGGGTAGGCGACCGGCACGTCGTCTTCGGGCTTGAAGGGGAAGACCCAGCCACGAATGATCGACTTGATGCAGCTGCCGACGGCTTCGTTGCCCATCGTGTCTTCTTCGATGCCGATGTCGCTGGCGCGCCCCATCTTTGTGATGGTGAAGCGGACGACGACCTTGCCCTTGAGCGACGGGTTGCGCTTCAGCTCTTTCTCGTAGCAGCCCTGAATCGCCGCTTTGCGCGAACGGACGTAGCGGGCCAGCGCTTCGCGATCGACGTCCTTGCTCTCGACGTCGGGGGCCGCATCGGCGACGCGGCCGCGGATGACGGTGTCGCCTTTCGCTCCGATGTTGACGTTGCCTGCGCCGGCAGTGCCGAGGTCACCGATTCCGGCCGCCGCGCCTGCGCCGCCGCCTTTCGGGCCACCGGCCGCGAGCGAATCTGCCGTCGCGACGCCGACGCCACCGGCGCCGTTGAGCGCGTCCGAGATTGCCGCGCCCCCCGTGTTGTTGCCGAGCACGTCTTCGAGCGCCCCCGCGCCACCGGATGAGCCGAGAATCTTGAGCAGGCCTTTGCTGGCGACCTTCTTCTCGAGCGCGGCCTTCTTGTCGGCGGTGCTCGCGACCTTCGCTTCTTCCTTCTTCTCTTCCTTGGCCTCTTCCTTCTTGTCGTTCGTCTTCTCGACGACCTTCGCAGGCGGCGGCTTGTCGATCGCCACCGGCATCATCACCTTTGCGAAGCGGTCAGGCAGCTCGTCCAGCGAGAGCTCGCGTTCTTCCGGCATCGGCTGGCAGGCAATGTACGAGGCGCCCGAGAAGTGGATGAGGAGGCTGACGGCGAGAATGGTGAAGAAGAATTGATCGATGCCGGCCCAGAACCCGCCTTTGACGCCGGGGGGAAGCTCGGGGCGGGGCGGCTCGGGAGGCGGGGTGACGAACTGGAAGAGAAGGGAGACTTCGCCCACCGAGACGCGGCCCTTCATCGTGTCGTTCAGCGCCAGCGCGTAGTTGGCGCCCCGCTTCTTGGCGAGCCCCTGCTGCTTGAGCGCGGCGAACGTGAGGTCTGCATCGCCGACCTTCACCTTGCCGTCCATCTGCTCGGTGAAGACGAGGGTGTACTGGTTGTTGATGTACTCGAAGAGCGTATACGCGGGCGGCAGGTTGCTCACCGGCACCACGAAGGTGTTCCGGGAATCGGTGCCGAGCGTGATGGGGCCGCGACGCTTCAGCGACCGGTCTTCGGTGATTTTGCTTCCTTGAATCAGCGCAACGCGCAGATTTTTCGAGCCAGGGCCGGGCGCTGGGGGCATTTGGATTCCTTAGACTTCAACGGACGAGAACAAGTTTCCAGAAACCTGTTCAAAAAGCATCTTTCTCGACGCTCTTTTCCACCTTGGGAATGAACGATTCCGCGCGGTTGAGCTCATCGAAGTTCAGGGTGCTGCGTTGAAGGATGTAGAAGGCCTGGGGTTTCTGGATCCGGCCTTCGACGGTGAGCGCGTCGAGGCGGATCACCTTCTTCTTCTTGGCGGCGGCGGGCGCAGCCGCGGGGGCCTGGGCCAGGCTGGCCGAGGCGGTGAAGAGCAGGGTGGTGAGCAACAGGGCGCGCATGGTGGGGGCTCCTACTGTGTCGTTTCGCCCTCAGTCCCTTCGCCGGGCTTCACTTCGTGGGTCTACTTGTCGTCCGACTGCAGCTTAGCCGGAGCAGCCGATTTGTCCTCGTCGTCCGGATCCTTGAGCTTCGCCGGCGAGCCGCCCTTCTTCCCGTCGGCGGCCGCCTTCTTCTTCGCTTCGTCTTCGGCCTTCTTGGCGGCAGCGGCGTCGGCGGCGGCCTGCTTCTTCGCGTCGGCGTCGGCCTTCTTCTGATCTGCAGCGGCCTTCTTGGCTGCGGCGGCATCGGAGGCCGCCTGCTTCTTCTTGTCGGCCTCGGCCTGCTTGGCAGACACGGCGTCGGAGGCTGCCTTGTTCTTCGCAGCGTCGGCTTCGGCCTTCTTCGCGGCGGCCTCGTCGTCGACCTTCTTTTTGGCAGCGTCGGCTTCGGCCTTTTTCGCGGCGGCCTCGTCGTCGCCCTTCTTCTTCGCGGCATCGTCTTCGGCCTGCTTCTTCGCGTCGACTTCGCGCTGGGCCTTCTTCAGCACGTCTTTCTTCTCGCGCTCGCGGCGCTTCTCTTCCTTCTCGCCGCCCTTCTGGGCGTCCTTGAGGTACTGGTCGACGCGATCGTCCTTGCCGCCCTTCTCGCGGTACTGGTTGAAGTACGAGATGGAAGTCTTGAAACGGTCGAGCGTGTCGACGTTCGGAATCTCGCTGTCGAGGTGGAGGATGGCGAGGTTGAAGTAGGTGTCGGCGAGCCCGGGGTTCAGGTTCATCACCTGCTTGTACTGTTCGATCGCCTTTGGCAGGTCTTGCTTGCCGCGGTAGGCGTTGCCGAGGTTCAAGCGGGCGGCGACGAACTGGGGCGCGGTGCCGACGGCCATCTCGAGCACTTTGATTGCGCCGTCGTAGTCCTGTGACTCGTTGAGCATCGCGCCGTAGTTGTTGTTGGCCTCGGCGTAGTCGGGCTTCAGCTGGGAGGCTTTTTGAAACGCCTCGAGCGCGGGCTGCCGTTGCTTGAGGGCGAGGTAGACGAGGCCAAGCGCGTTCTGGGTACCGGGGTCGTTGGCGTCGATGGCGCGGGCGTTCTCGAGCACCATCTTCGCAAGCTCGTTCTTTCCTTCCTTCGCGTAGATCTGCGCGAGCAGCTGCATCGCACGGACGTCGCGTTCATCGGCCTTGAGCACCTTCTTGGCCTCGGCGGCGCCGGGCTCGAGCTTGCCTTGCTGCATCAGCGTGTAGACGAGGGCGGTGCGAAGGCCGAGCGACGCGGGGTTCTCGGCAATCTTCTGACGCACTTCGTTCTCGAGCTGGTTGCAGCGCTTGGTGCGGCAGTAGAGGCGGGCCAGCGAGTCCCACGCGACGTCCTGGTCGGGCTTCACTTCAATCGCAGCGCGGTACGACTTTTCAGCGGCCGCCAGGTCGCCGCGGCGTTCGTAAATCATCCCGAGGTTGGTGTGCGCGTAGTCGGCTTTGCTGTCGTGGCTGATGACGGACTTGAAGCTGCGTTCAGCGCCGTCGAGGTCACCGCGCGAAGCGGCCTCGACGCCCTGCTTGAACGTGTCGCGCGTCGCCGAGTCGAAGACGGGCTTCGGTGCGGGAACAGGCTCGGCGGCTGGAGCGGGTCCTCCCGAAGCAGGGGTCGCAGCGGCGGGAACGGGAGCAGCCGGCCCCGTCTTCGCCGCCGGAGCAGGCGCCGGCTCATAGGGGACTTCGGGCGTCTCACCGCCGGCGGGGGTGTTGTTGGTCTTCGGCGGCGGCGTGGTGGCGCAGGCGGCCGAGAAGGCGCAGAGCAAGAAAATGGCGCGCTTCATTTGTCGTCACCCTTGAGCTTCTGCGGCGCTTCGACGGCGCGAACGGGACCTTCGACGTCACCGACGACGCCATCGGGGTAGACCGCGTCGCCCGACAGCAGCAGCTTGGGCTCTTTGAGCACGGGGTATTCCTTCGGGCGGAAGCGGTTCAGGGACTCGAGGGTCCGCTTCGTCCATTCGTTCGAGATGTGCTGCTTGCGCGCTTCCTCGAGGGTCCGGATGTAGTTCTCGACGGCCTTGTCTTCGAGCGCGACGGTTTGCTGGGCGAGCAAGTCCTGGTACGTGGCGACGGTCTCTTCGCCGGCGCGCTTCACATCGGGCGGCACGGGCGTTTCGAGAATGGTCGCGCCGAACCGTTCGAGC
>JAYUXE010000626.1:0-4392 GCA_043753165.1 Archangiaceae bacterium
CCGACCAACGTCGTCTACGCGCTGTTTCCGCCGTTGCCGGGCCGCGTGAAGAAGCAGGACAAGCGCACGGCCTACGCCGCGCGGTCGACCGCCGACTTCGACCTCTGGGCCGCCCAGGCGCCGCACCCCGTGGCGGCTGCGATTCCGCCGGTTATTGCTCAGAGCGAGGTGACGGCTTGAGATTGGGAATCGCGGTGGCGATGCTGGTGGTGGCCGGGTGCAAGGGCAAGGGCAACGAAGAGCCCAGGGTCGAGATCAGCGGCTCGCGCGTCAGCCTCAACAAGGTGATGAAGGGCGAGGCCGGCGTCGGCAGCCTGGGCGTGAAGCTCGTGGGCGGCATCGGCATCGACCTGCGCTCGACCAGCGACGGGCAGCACCTCACCTGGCTGCAGGACGCCGAGAAGCCGCGGCTCGATGGGCTGCCGCCTCCGATGCGCGTGGGCGTGTTGTGGACGGTAGCGAGCAAGGGTGGCGACGCGCGGAAGCTGGGCAACGGCGTCACCAACATGCCGGGCGGCTACCTGTTCAGCCCCGACGGACGCTGGGCGCTGGTGCTCGCGGGCTACAACCCGGCCGAGCAGAGCGGCGAATTGCGTGTCGCGGATCTTTCGAACCCGTCGGCGGCCCCTGAACGCGTCGGCGGGCGCGTCACCTACATGCTGGCGAGCCCGGACTCGAAGCAGCTGGCGTTCGTCGACGAGGGCGTGCTGCACGCTGGGCCGCTGCCGAACGGGCCGTTTCACGAGGTCGCGGGTGAGGTCGCCACGGCCGAGTTCTCGCCCGACTCTTCGACGGTGTACTTCCGCCGCCGCGTCGCGCACGCGGGCGGCCTGTACCAGGTGAAGCTCGCCGACATCGGCAAGCCGCCTCGGAAGCTGTCGGATCAAGTGGGCGAATTCAAGCTCACGCCGGACGGGAAGACGATCGCCTACGCCGCGCGGCCGTCGGCAGGCAGCCCGAGCTACGAGCTGTACCTCGCCGACACGACGACCCTGAAAGCGAAGCAGCTGGCGCGCAACGTGATCGCCTTTCGCTTCTCACCCGACGGAAAGCTGATTGCGCACAACGAAGGCTTGTCTCCCGAAGATCCGGGTGAGCTGTTCGTGGCGGCATTCGGCAGCACGACTGAGCCGAAGGCACTGGGCGCGAAGGTGAAGGACTTTCAGTTTTCGCCGGACTCGAAGTCGATCGCCTTTCGCGAGAACTACAACGACAACGAAGGCGACCTGGCCGTCGCGGTGCTCGGCAGCGCGGACCCCGCGAAGAAAGTGTCTCGCCGCGTTCGCAGCTACAGCTGGTCGGACGACAACCTGAAGATCGCGTTCACGATTCGCGTGGTGAAGCCGATCACCTCGGTCGACCTCGTGGTGTGGCGCGTGGGCGACGAGGAAGCGACCAAGATCAAGCAGTGGGTCTACGACTACGACTTCACGCCGCAGTCCGACCGCCTCTTGTTCCGCACCGACTGCAGCCGGGAAGGGCGGTCGTGCGACCTGCTTTCTTTGGACCTCGCCGACCTCAAGGTGCCGCCGAAGAAGCTCGTCGAAGCGATGAGCGGCTTTCGGATCTCGGAGTCCGGCCAGCGCGTCCTCGTCACGTACTCGCGCGCGCAGACGGGCGACTTCTACGACGTCGCGGTGCTCAACCTGAAGAACGGTGAGCGCAAGACGCTGGAACAGTTCATTCGCCTGCCCGCGATGTTCCTCGACAAGGACGGCGGCAAGGTCGGGTACGTCGTCGCCGAGCAGAACAAGTCGGGCGTGTACGTCGCCGACCAGGTGCCCTGAGAAGCAGCCCCGTCTCACCCCGTTGCCTAACTCGACCGAGCCGCTTCACGCGCGTACGATCGCTTTCGTGACCGACGACGCGCACGTGACGGGCTTTCTTCGCCACCTCGAAATCGGCCGCGCCGCGTCGAAGCACACGCTGCTCGCGTACACCGGCGACCTGAAGGCCTTCGCCGCGTACCTGCAGCCGCAGAACGTGACGTTGCTGAAGGCGACCCACCTGCACGTGCGCGGGTTCCTCGGCGTCCAGGCGGTCGATCATGCGGCGACGTCGCGCGCCCGCCGGCTGGCCGCGCTGAAGGCCTTCTACGGCTTTCTCGTGCGCCGCAAGGTCCTCGAGCAAAACCCGGCGGGCCGGACGAAGACGCCCAAGCTTCCGCAGCGCCTGCCCCGCGCAGTGCCCATCGACGAGACGTTCGCGCTGATGGACGCTCCGGATCTCGAACGGCTGCTGGGCCTGAGAGATCACGCGATCCTCGAAGTCCTCTACGGCGGGGGCCTGCGCGTCAGCGAGCTCGTCGGCCTGTCGCTGCAGTCGATCGATCGCACCAACGGCCTCGTGCGCGTGCTCGGCAAGGGCAACAAAGAACGGCTGTGCCCGCTGAACCCGTCGGCAATGTCGGCGATCGATGCGTGGCTCGAACGCCGGGGCGAGCTGCTCGCGAAGCCGCTGAAGGGCCAGGACCCCACCGCGCTGTTCTTGAACCACCGCGGCGGCCGGCTCACCGCCCGCAGCATCGCGCGCCACCTCGACGCCTACGTGCTGAAGCTAGGCCTCGAGAAGAAGCTGTCGCCCCACGCGCTGCGCCACTCATTCGCGACGCACCTGCTCGCGGGCGGCGCCGACATTCGCGTCATTCAAGAGCTGCTCGGCCACGCCAGCCTCTCGACCACCCAGCGGTACACCCACGTCGGCTTCGAACAGCTGCAGCAGGTCTATGACAAAGCGCACCCCCGGGCCTGACCCGTTCAACAATCCGTTCTCGAAGGTGAAGCTCGGGGCCGAGAAGAAGCCCGAGCCGAACAAGCCTGCGCCGCCCCCGCCGCCGCAACAGAGGAAGAAAGAGAAGCCCATCGCCTTCGACGCCGAAGCCGCGATGTTTCTCGAGGCGATGGGCGAGGTGGTGCCGAAGCAGCAAGATCGCAAACGCGCCGAGGCCACTCCGTCGGTGCGCGTCGACCCGCTCGCGGTCGCCCAGGAAGACGCCGAGTCGATGGCGCAGCTGGCCGAGCTGGTGTCGGGTGACGGCCCGCTGGAAGTGAACGAGCACGCAGGCGCGGTGCCCGGCTTCGACCCGCAGGTGATCCGGCGGCTGCGCACGGGCGGCTTCAAGATTCAGGGCACGCTCGACCTGCACGGCCTCACCCGCGATCGCGCGCTCCACGCCGTCGACCCGTTCATCGTCCAGTCCCGCCGCGACGGGAAGCGCTGCGTGCTCGTCATCACCGGCAAAGGCCTCAACAGCGAAGACCAGGTGCCGGTGCTGCGAAACGAGCTCGCCGGCTGGCTGAGCCGCGGCAAGCTCGCCCGGTACGTGCTCGCCTTCTGCCCCGCGCAGCCTGCCGACGGCGGTTCCGGGGCGGTCTACGTGCTGCTGCGCCGGTAAGTTGTTACAAACCCGCGCATGTTCCATGGGACGACGATCGTGTGCGTTCGCCGCGACGGCAAGACGGTGGTGGGCAGCGACGGGCAGGTGACGCTCGACAAGACGGTGATGAAGGGCAACGCGCGCAAAGTGCGGAGGCTGGGCGAAGGGCAGGTGATCGCCGGCTTCGCGGGCGGCACGTCGGACGCCTTCACCCTGTTCGAGCGCTTCGAAGCGAAGCTGAAAGAGCACCGCAAGAACCTGACCCGCGCGTGTGTCGAGCTCGGCAAAGACTGGCGCACCGATCGTTATCTGCGAAAGCTCGAGGCGCTGCTGGTGGTCGCCGACACCGAGAACACGTTCATTCTGTCTGGCTCGGGCGACGTCATCGAGCCCGAGTTCGGGATCGCGGCGGTGGGGTCGGGCGGCAGCTACGCGCTCGCGGCGGGGCGGGCGTTGCTGGCGCACTCGACTTTGACGGCGCGGCAGATCACCGAAGAGTCGCTGAAGATCGCGTCGGACATCTGCATCTACACGAACACCCACTTCAGCTTCGAGGAACTGTAGATGCCGAGCTCATTCACCCCCCGTGAGATCGTCGGCGAGCTCGACCGCTACATCGTCGGGCAGAACGCGGCCAAGCGTGCGGTCGCGATCGCGCTGCGAAACCGGTGGCGGCGGCAGCAGGTCGGCGCCGACATGCGCGACGAGATCTACCCGAAGAACATCATCATGATCGGGCCCACGGGCGTCGGGAAGACCGAGATCGCCCGCCGCCTCGCGAAGCTCGCGCAGGCTCCGTTCGTGAAGGTCGAGGCGAGCAAGTTCACCGAGGTCGGCTACGTCGGCCGCGACGTCGAGTCGATGGTGCGCGACCTGGCCGAGAATGCGATTGCGCTGGTGCGCGAGGAAGAGACGGAAAAGGTCCGCGCGCGTGCCGCCGAGGCCGCGGAAGATCGGCTGGTCGCAATTCTGGCAGGGGCTGCTCCGAAGCAGGCGTCGCAGGGGTTCGGGTTCAC
>JAYUXE010000627.1:0-4388 GCA_043753165.1 Archangiaceae bacterium
TAGGTAGCGACCCGATGCGCGTCCTGGTGATCGTCCCGGCGTACAACGAGGCCAGGAATCTGCCCCGCGTCGTCGCCCGATTGCGGGAGACGGTGCCGACGGCCGACGTCTGCGTGGTCGACGACGGCTCGACGGACGACACTGCCACCGTCGCGGTAGCACTGGGCGTGACGGTGCTGCAGCTCCCGTCGAACCTCGGAATCGGCGGTGCAGTTCAGACCGGCTACCTCTGGGCGGAACGCCAGGGCTACGACGTCGCGATTCAGATCGACGGCGATGGACAGCACGACCCGTCATTCATCCCGGCGATGTTGGTGCCGCTCGAAGCCGGGCGGGCGGACATGGTGGTGGGCTCGCGGTTCCTGGGCGCCAACGACGGCTTTCAGTCCACCGGTCTTCGCCGCGTTGGCATCCGTTACCTCTGTTGGTTTCTGCGTCTGCGATGTGGCGTGCGCGTCACCGACCCGACGTCTGGGTTCCGCGCCGCCGGCAAGCGCGCCATCGCTCTCTTCGCGCGCACCTACCCGGCCGACTATCCAGAGCCCGAAGCCATCGCTCTGATCAAACGAAGCGGATTCTCGGTCGAAGAGATGCCCGTGACGATGGCGGTGCGCGAGCACGGGAAGAGCTCAATCAACTTCGGCCGCACCATCTACTACCTGGTGAAAGTCTCCCTCGCGCTGATCTTCCTGCCGCGCCGGCCCAGGCTCGATTGAACCGGAGTGCCCCATGATGCCCTTTCGACTTCAGATGTTCGCCGTCACGGTCCTCGCCTTCTTCCTGGGTTGGGTGCTGCTGCTGATTCGCAGCAGGCGCCTCAGTCTGACCGAGAGTCTCTCGTGGTTCTTGAGCACGCTCGCGGTGATGGTGGTGACGATCTTCCCGCAGATTCTCCGCGCCATTTCTCATCTGCTTGGCATCGAGATCCCGGTGAACGCGCTGTTCGCGCTCGCGTTTCTCTACGTCGGCTGGAACCTGCTTGCGCTGACGCTCTCGGGCTCATCTCAGACTGTGCGACTGCGGCGGGTCACCCAGGAGTGCGCGATGCTTCGCGCAGAGCTCGACGCGCTTCGGCGCGCTCAGGGCCCGACCATTCGATAGTCCTTCACCAGCCGCACCGCGCCGATTTCGACGTCGAAGTCCGGAGCGTCTGGAAAGACCAGTGCGATCTTCTTCAGCTTGCCTTCCCACGTCGAGCCCGACGGAAAGAGCGACGGGTTCAAGTGCGTCCAGTGAACCTGACCGTCTCTCGGAACACCGAACTCACGTCGATTCGCTGGTTGGTATGCCGTCTCGCCTTCGAGCTGCCAGCGCATCACGACCAGCGCCTCAGGCCTCGTTTCGCGGCTCGATCGCATCGGGTCGGGCAACCCAACCGGAACGGAGATTGTCAGCGGTGCATCCATCGGCGCTGACAGACGCGTCTCTACCGCCTCAGGTCCTGGCCCACCGACGCACGCGACGCCCGCGTCTTCCGCCAACATGGCAGTGCAACCGAAGTGATTTGTCCACGGTTCGCTTGCCGACGGTCTTCCTTCGATTTGCGCCGGCGCCACCTGCAGCTTTGCGTTCTCGGGAAGATTGAGATCGATTCGAAACGCTTCGAGCTTGTCTGAAGGAAGCGCGTCGAGATGGAAGTCGACCTTCGCGCTTCCGGACAATGCGTACGCGTCAGCCGTACGGTCTTCGGAAAAGTTGGGGTGGTTGGCGCTGCGCCAGTACGCGTGAAGGGGCCAGCCCGCGGGCCGGACGCGAACGGCCATTGGAATGAGGAACAGCTGGTTGTGCTCGAGCGGAATCGATTGGCCGTCTGCCTGCAACGTCGCACCGTCGGAGAGCACGATGAACCGCTGATGCTCTGGAGCCGCCTGCTGCGCTGCCAGACCGTGCAGCGGCTTCCAGGGACTCTTCGCATCCGTCCACCGGGCGAGCTCGGTGTGATTCACGTACTGCGAAGGATCCACCCGCTTCGGGAACACGACGTTCCAGAACGAGATCGCCGTCACCAGCAGCGCGGCCGTGACGCCCGGAATCCAGCGCGAGCGTGTGGCCTCCAGCATTCCTCCCACCATCGGTACCACCAGCAACGGCAGCAACGGCACCGTGAACCTGACGATCGCGAACATCGTCAGGAACAGCAGGAAGAAATAGATCAGCATCGACAGCAGCACGAAGCCTTCGAATCGCCGCCAGTGCCGGGCGAGGAACCACCCCGCAAACGTGATCGCGAGCGCGCGCCAGGCGAGGTTCCAGATCGCCAAAAGGGTCGCGTTCTTCTTCACCATCCGCCAGCTCTGCGGCGCCGAGCTCGCAGGGTTGAAGGCGTCGCTCGGCTCACCCACGAACAAGCGAATCGGCCAGTGAATGCGCAGCGCCATAAAGCCCAGCGGGTCGCGGCGAATCTGGCGCATCGCGGCTTTCGTCAGCCGGCGGTCGCCTTCAGGCTCGATGTGCGAGTACGGCTTGCTGACCTGGAAGGTGTCGAAGTCGTAGCCCGCGAAGTAGGGCTCCCAGCCGTTGGTCTTGGGGTCGGCGCCCAGATACGTGGTCGCCCCCTGACCCGTCGCCAGCTTCCACTGGCCGGTCGAAACGCCGTTCTTGATCATCACGGGCGCGGTGATGGTTGCGAGCCCGAGGCCGAGAACGGCCGTCACCTTGAGGCTCGCAGACACCTCGAACCCGAGGCGGCGACGCAGCGGCGGCACGACCCAGGCCGAAAGAATCAGCAACGCGACCCCAATGGGAAAAAACAGCGTGGTCGCCCGCCACAGCGTCGCGAGCCCGAGGCACAGCCCGGCAACGAAGGCCCACCGCAGGCTCGACTTCGCATGCGCGGAAAAGAACAGCGCGATCGAGGTCGTCAGCAGGAATGAGTTGATCGACTCGGTGAGAATCGTCATCGCGTAGCTGTCGATGATGAGACAGGCCGTGAACGCAACAGCCGCCCAGAACGCGCCTCGCGGCGGCAAAACGCGCCGGGCAATCGCCAGCACGGGCAGCAGCGTGAGCGTGGAACACGTCATCGAGACGGCCTTCACGATCGCCACCGACCCGCCTGCCAGTGTCAGCAGGGCGACGTGGCCCGGCGCGGCTTGAAGTGCCCGCTCACCGAGCAACCACGCCGGCCCCTGGCTCAGAAACTCTGCGGCGATGTTCAAATACGAGCGTTCGTCCGTCTGCGTGGTGCCCGACCACTCCGTGCCCGAACGGAAGAAGACCCACAGCCGAACGAACAGGTTGAGGACGAGGAAACAGACCACACCCCTGCCACTCAGCCCTTCGTATTGCCGGCGCCAGAAGTTGGCGGGCTCAGGAGTCATCGGTGTCGGTCCACATCAGCTTCAGGTCGCGGCTGCGCGAAAGATCCGGGGCCGTCGAACAGAGGTCGCGCGTGATCACTTTGAACTGAATGTAGGTCGGAAGAAACGGAACCGTCAGCGCGCAGGTTTCACGGGCGACTGCGTTCGGTACCATCATCGCCATCACCGACAACCCTTCCTTCCACGCGACCTGCCAGAGGAAGTGCCACGCCTGCGACATCAACCGCCGCGCATCCGGCAGCACCTGCAGGTCGGAGATCGCAAGGCCCAACACTCCCTTCAGAGGCATCACGCGCGTGCTGATGATCCCAACCAGCGTGCCGTGCGAGCGAATCACCAGGTGTCGAAACGTTCTTCTGGGAGCGCCGTACCGCCACTTGTAGAACTCTGCCGGCTCGCCGAGCACCACGCCTTTTCCCCGGGTCCACCGGCGAAGAAATTCCTCGTAGCCGTCTTGCGCCATTAGCCCATCGGTCTCGACCCACTCCAGCGACGGGCCGGGGCTTCCGTTCACGCTGAGGTTGCGGGAGAGCACCCGTGCAGCGACGCCGCCCGCGGCTTCGAGCACCGTCGAGATGCCGCCCGGCAGCGCGGGCAGCAGCCCTTTGGTTCGAACCGGGCTCAGGTACAGCGGCAGGCGATGGTTCACGCGCCAGCCCACCTTCAGGTGCCCCGGCATGACCTCCGGGCGGACGACGTAGCCAATCGCAAAATCGCAGCCCTTCGCCTGCAGCGTCTCGAGCGCGAACCGGCTCAGCCGGGTGAAGACGCCCTGCTTGCGAATCGAAGGGTCGGTGAATGCGTCGACGGCGAGCGCCGCGCGCTGCGGCTTCCCGTCACAAAGGTAGAGGTGCTCGATGAAACAGTACGCGCCCACCGTTCGGCCTTCGCCGTCAGACGCGACAAAGACGTGAGAAGGCCGGCCGAGAAACTTCCACCGGAAGAAGCCTTCGTCATCGGCTTCCGTGCCAGCCATCTCGGGGAAGCCGCGGAGGCGGGCCTCGCGAATCGAAGGGAAGACCGTCTCGGGTGACGCCGCCGAGAAGCTGAGGCTCACGGATCCGCTCT
>JAYUXE010000628.1:0-9855 GCA_043753165.1 Archangiaceae bacterium
TGAGCTTCACGTCGGCACGCGCGCATTCGGCGTCAGCGACGGAAAGCATCACGTCGGGAAGGTGGTGCGTGTTGATGCCGACCTGGGTCACTCCACCGCGGGTCAACGTGGCGAGCGCGTAGCGAAACAGCGGCTGCCCGAGCAAAGGCATCGCGGGCTTCGGCCATTTGAGGGTCAGCGGGCGCAGGCGCGTGCCGAGGCCCGCGCAGAGCACCATCGCTTTCACTGCAGCTCCGGCACGTACTTGCTGGCGATGCGGCGAAGGTCGTTCAAGTTCGGCTGCTGATCGAGCGCGGTCTTCACGTAGCGAAGCGACGCGGGGATGCTGACGAGGAAGCCGGGGTTGCCCTTCACGCGGTTGATGAACTCGAAGCGCGCGGCGTCTTTGAGCTTCCGCTGCACGGTGAGCAAGTCGAAGAAGCGGGTGAACTCAGGGATCGCGATGCGTTCACCCGTCTTCGCCGCGAACTCGGCCGCGTAGATCGCCAGCATCTCTTCGACGAACTTCCGGTCGAGCTCGACGTAGCTGTCGCGAAGCAGCGCGACCAGGTCGTACTGGCGGGGCCCGAGCAGCGCGTCTTGAAAATCGATCACGATCAGCTCGTCGCCTTTCACCATCAGGTTCCGGCTCTGGTAGTCGCGGTGCGTGAAGCCTTTCGGGGCAGCGGCAAGCTGCGCGGACAGCTTCTTGAAAATCGCGTCGAGCTCGGCGCGTTCGCCGTCGGAAGGCTTCTTGCCGCTCCACGCTTCCATGCCCCATTCGCGGAAGTGGTGAAATTCCCAGTCGTAGAGGTCTTCGTCGAACGAACGGGTGAAGGCGAGGCACGTGGCGTCGGGGCGGTTTTCGGCGTCGGCCCGCATGCGGGCGAGCAGCTTCACGGCTTTCGAATAGAGCGCGTGGCGGGTGTTGTCGTTCAGCGCGGACTCGAATGTCTGATCTGTCAGGTCCTCGAGCACCATCATCCCCTCGGGCTCGTCGTAGCGGTGAATCAGCGGGACGCGGACGCCAATCGACGTGAGGTAGCGGTGCACGTTGAGAAACGGCAGCTCTTTCGGGCGGTCGCCCTTCGTCGCCTCGTCGGACTTCAGCGCGTCCTTCGGCATCACCATCAGCACCTTCGAATCGGGTGCGGTGCCGACGCGGTAATAGCTGCGCCCCGACGCCTCGCCCTTCAGCTTCGTCACCGCGTGCGACGTCGTATCGGCGCCGGTGGCGAGGTTCACCTGCGTGCGCAGGGAGGTTTCGAGCTGGGGTTCGGTCATTGTGTTTGGGTCACAGCCGCTCGCGCTTCAGCGGGAGCATGTCGTACGGGACGGCGAGGATCGTCTCGAAGCGGTGAACCTTCGGAGGCACGAGCTTCATCGAGGCCTCGCCGAAGCCCTGGGTGGCGACGACGATGATGGCGGGCTTCTGTTCCTGGTCGAAGCCGCCCGAGACGCGAAGAATGCCGCGCACGCCGAAGAGCAGCCGAATCGCCTCTTCGATGGCCGCCGAGAGCTCGGGGTCCTGCTGTTCGGCCCTGCCGTGGCTGCCTTCTTCCTTGAAGTACACGCCGGGTTCCTGGGCGGCGTGAAGAACGGCGAACGCATCGGGAGGACGCGCGGCCTTCGCTGGGGCGGCGGCCTGCGGTGCCTGAACCGCCGCGACGGACTTCGAAGGCACGAGCGCGCGGGTCTGGCCTGTCTGCCCGGTCGAGCCGGCGGCATGCGCCTGCTGGAAGCCGGTGCCGCCGAAGCTGTCTTTCTTTTGCGCCTGCTGGTGAACGGGGCTGTTGGGGGCTTTCAGCGCCGGCTTGATCTGCTTGAAAAAGCCGGCCTGCCCTTTGAGCGGCTGCCCGCTGCCTTCGGTGGCTTCCTTCTCGGCCGCTTCTTCCTTCTTCTCTTCCTTTTCGGCCTTCGACTCGGGCGACCACGCCTCGGCGAGCCGGGCGTGGAGGTGGGCGTCTTTCGACGGCTCGCTGCCTTCGGAAGGTTTGTTTTCGGTGGGGGAAGGGCCGTCGGCTTCGTCGGCTCCGGTCTTGAGCTTCTGGGGCTTTTCCTTCTCGAGGTGCCTGGGCACCTGGGCCTTCTTGAGCTTCGAAGGCAGCCCGGCCGGTGCCGGGGCCGACGCGGGCTTGCTCGCGGGCTTCGCCGAGGGCGGGCGGACAGAAGAGGGAACGCGGTTCACGGTTGGTTGTTATTGTAGGGCCGCCGCATGGGAGCCGACTACGGAAAGAAGGACTACGGCCGGTGCCCCTGCAGCGGGCAGTACGAGCAACGCTTCGTCGAAGTCCGGATGACGGTCAGCGAGAAGATTGTCGTCCTCACCGACGTGCCCCAGGGGGCGTGCCCCAACTGCGGCTCGCGCGTCTACAAGGCCGAGACGCTGGAACGCATCGAGTCGCTGATGAAGGCCGATCGGGTTCGCAGGTTCCAGTAACTGTCGGCTATACGCGTGGTCATGAACAACGTTCACGACAACGTCCTTTTGGCCATTGGCCGCACCCCGATGGTGAGGCTCAACAAGCTCACCGGCCCGAACGACGCGACCGTCTACACGAAGCTCGAGTTCATGAACCCCGGCGGCAGCATCAAAGACCGCATGGCGGTGCACATCATCGACAAGGCCGAGAAATCGGGCGCGCTGAAGCCGGGCGGCACCATCATCGAGAACACGTCGGGCAACACGGGCATGGGCCTCGCGTTGATCGCGGCGGTGAAGGGCTACAAGTGCATCTTCACGATGCCGGACAAGATGTCGCTGGAGAAGATCAACCGGCTGAAGGCAATGGGCGCGCAGGTGGTGGTGACTCCGACGAACGTGGCCGCCGAAGATCCGCGCAGCTACTACGAGACGGCGAAACGATTGGCGCGCGAGACGCCGAACTCGTTCTACCCAAACCAGTACCACACGCCCGACAACATCGAGGCGCACTACCTGTCGACGGGTCCCGAGGTCTACGACCAGCTGGACGGGAAGATCGACTACTTCGTCACCGGCCTGGGCACGGGCGGCACGATGAGCGGGGCCGGCAAGTACCTGAAGGAAAAGAACCCGAAGATTCAGAACATCGGCGTCGACCCGATTGGCTCGATCTACACGGGCTACTTCAAGACGGGAAAAATCGGCGAAGCGCACACGTACAAAGTCGAAGGCATCGGCGAAGACATGGTGTGCGGGGCGATGAACTTCAAGGTCGTCGACCAGGTTCGCCAGGTGGATGACCGTCAGTGCTTCACGGCGGCGCGGAGGCTGGCACGCGAAGAAGGAATTTTCGGCGGCGGCAGCTCGGGCGCCGCGATTCACGTCGCGCTCGAGATCGCGAAGGAAGCGGGCAAGGGCAAGATCGTGGTGGTGCTGCTTCCCGACGGCGGCAGCAGCTACGTATCGAAGTTCTATTCAGACGAGTGGATGCGCGACAACGGCTTCCTGGACGAGAAGGGGCCGGGCACGGTCGCGGACATCACGAAGGGCCGGAAGCAGACGCTGATCACGGGCAAGAAGGGCGAGAAGATCGGCGCGAAGGTGGAAGAGATGAAGCGCCATGGCATCAGCCAGATGCCGGTGGTCGAAAGCGACGGCAGCGCGATCGGCATGCTGCACGAGTACGACCTGCTCAACGCGCTGATCAACGGCACGGGCAAGCTCACCGACCCGATCGACAAGCTGGTGGCCCCGCTGCAGGGCGTCGTCACGCCCGAGACGAGCATCACCACGCTGCGCAATGTGTTCGCGCAGGACAACGTGGCCGTGGTGCGTGAGGGTCAGACCGTCACCGCCGTGGTCACCAAGATCGATCTGATCGAGTTCCTCGCCGCGAAAGCGAGCTGAAGCTCAAGCCTTCATCCCCGTCGGAGTAATCTCTTCGGTCGCCATCGCGCGCTGCACGGCGGGACGTGCGGCGACCGCGGCGGCGTGCGTGTTCCATGCGGGGTACGGCGTCATGTCGAGCTCGATGCGGTGACCCCAGCGGTGCATCACGAGCAGGTACGGGTCGATGACGGAATAGCTGTCGCCGACGGCGAAGCTTCGACCGGTGAGACGAGAATCAGTTTCCGCATAGAAGCGCTGCAGCGCAGACCGGTTGAGCGACTTGATGCCCGGGAAGCCGGCGGGATCGTCGGTGACACGCTCGGGGCGGAAGGTGTTGCGGAAGGCGACGTGCACGGTGGCGGCAAGGAAACCCGCCCATTCCTGTGCGCGCGCGCGGTCGTGCGTGCCGGCGGCGGGAATCAGCTTCGCGGCCGGATGGGTGTCGGCGAGGTAGAAGAGGATCGCGGCCGCCTCGGTGAGCACGAAGTCGCCCTGGACGAGCACCGGCACATGCGCGCGCGGGTGGAGCTTCAAGTAGTCGGGCGTTCGGTTCTCGCCTTTGGTTGCGTCGACGCGGCGGGCCTCGAACGGAACCCCGAGCTCTTCGAGCACGATGTGGGGAGCCCAGGAACACGCACCGCGGGAATAATAGAGAATCGAGGTCATGCCTCGAAGCTCTACGCCTACCGCCAGACGACGTCGAGCACGCAGCGTTCGGGCGTGGTGATGGCGGGTTGCACGCGGGGGGCGCGACCGCCGAGCAATTCGACGATGGCCTCGAGGGCGCCAGAGACGAAGTCGCCGATCGCTCCGTCGTTGCAGTGGATCTCGAGGTGGGTCTTGCCCTTCTCGACGACCTGCACTTTGAGGAAGTCGGCGCCGCGCACGGGCTGGTTGTGAATCTGCTTGAGCACGCGACGTGGGCCCATGAGCTTGCCCATGGTGATCATCGGGCCGTTGACGACGCCCTGGTCTTTCATCGTGCGAACGACGCGGGCTCCAAGCTTGCGAAGGGCATCGCTGAGCACTTCCCCGCTGTAGAGCTCGTCGGCGGTGATCTCGAGACCACGGACCCACGCGGCATACGGGTAGGTCGGCTTGAAGTTGTTGAGCTCGATGCCTTCGGACGCGAGGCGCGCTTCGAGCTCTGGAGTCACGGAGCCGGCGAGCCCCTTCTCGAAGAGGCCGGCGACGAGCTTTCCGCTGACGTGGTGGGTGGGACTCACTGTCGCTTGAACTCGAACTTGAGCGGCTTGTTGCTGCCGAAATTTTCCGACACGCGCGGGCGGGCCTCACGGCCGAAGTAGACCTCGGCGAGTCCTCCGCACGGGCTCTTCACCTGCAGCGCTTTGGCTTCGAACGGCAGCAACAACAGGTCGCCGGTGCGCGCCTGCAGCGGGCCGGGCTCGACGTCGGCGATGCAGGACGCGCTCATGAAAAGGCGCACGTAGATGCGGCCGTCTTCCCGCTGCGGAATCGGGGCCCAGGTCGCAGGCGCGACGTAGCCGAGCGGGCCCGTCGGGATGCCGGGGCCCGTGAGTGCAGCGGCGGCGGCGACGGGCATGCCGGCATCGACGGGCTTCGGTGCAACCGCCGCTGTGGTTCCGCCCGTGGAGGGAACGGTGGCGGTGTTGGGAGTCCCGGCGGTGGGTGGGCGGTAGTACGTGTAGCCGTCGACCGTCTGGAGGTGCGGGTTCGAGCCTGCGTCCGTCGCGGGCGCGGCGGCGACGGCGCCACCGGTCGCGGCGATGTTGGGCGCAGCGGTGGCGGGTGTCCCAGCGAGCGCGGGCTTCGTGCCGGCGTCGATCGAAACACCAGGCTTCACGGGCGCGGCCGCCGTCCCGCTCGCGCCGACGGTTCCGGGCGTGGTGGCGGGGGCCGAGGGGGTGACGGGCCCACCGGGAGTACCCGGCTTCGAACCGGGGGCCGTGGCGAGAGAGACGGTCGGTGACATCAGCGCCGCCTTCGCCCCCCGAGTGGCCTTCGTCTCTTCGAGACAACGGGGCGGCAGGCCGTTCGCGTCATCCGACTTCTCGAGCTTCGCGAGGTCGGCATCCGACAGCGCGTCCAGCGATGAGCACTGCTTCTGCGCCCGCGCAGACCACAGCGGAAACACCTCGAACATGCAGACGGCGCAGCGCGTGTTGTTTGGATCTTCCGACGTCAGCAGCGCAATGCCCGCCTCGCCCGTCTTGTTTTCGAGCGCACGAACGACCGCGGCCGGATTCACGCGCGTGCAGTCACACCCGCGCAGCTCGCGCGACGCGAGGAAGCCGAGGGTGTAATCGCGATCGGCCTCCACCTTCGCCTGCTGCTTCGAGAAGAACTTCCACTTGTCGACCATCGGCAGCTTCAGCGCCGCCACCGTTTCGGGATCCTTCGCAGAGAGCGCAGGGGTCGCATCGACGTTCGAGTCGATCGACAGGCCCGTCTTCGTCGCGTCCTTCTTCGGCGCCGCGGCGACCTCGTTCTTGCAATCGATGCCCTTGCTGAACAACCAAGTCTTGTAGTTCGCGTACTCGTTGAGCACCTGCGACGTGAGCCGCGCGAGGTCCATGCGCTGCTGCGCCATCGCGAACAGCTCGGTGCGGCTCTTGCTGCGGCAGTTCGCGATCTGCGACGGCACTTCCTTCAGGCCCGAACGCTTCGGCACGTACTTCGCGTTGCGATAGGGGCGGTCGAAGTCGGCCAGTGCATTCGTCGACAGCTCGCGCAGCGGCGCCTTGTTCGTCACCGTCTCGTTCGTGCCCTCGCACGACGCAATCGCCTTCAGACAATCGCCCGTCGGCAAAGCGTCCACCGGAATCGGCTTCTTCGGCTTCCCGAGCTGACCCGCATTCCAGTTGCCCGCACTGTCGAAGCACCACGTCGCGACGGCGTCGAGGCCGGCCGAGAAGGCGCCGTCGAGGTTGGCGAGCTCTTTGATCGGCGCGACCTCACGCAGCGGCGGCGGCTCGCACTCCCTGGGTAGAGGCGCCGCAGCCACGATCACGAAGAGGGTCGAGAAGAGCATCGAGGGTCAGACGACTTTGAGAGCTTGCTCCAGATCGTCGATCAAATCCTGTGCGTCTTCGATCCCGACCGACAGGCGGATGAAGCCGTCGGTGATTCCGAGCTTCTCGCGGTTCTCTTTCGGAATCGATGCGTGGGTCATGATCGCGGGGTGCTCGATCAGCGACTCGACGCCGCCCAGCGATTCGGCGCACGCGAAGATCTTCACCGTCTTCAAGAACTTCCGCGCCGACTCGAGGCCGCCCTTGATGTCGAACGTCATCATCCCGCCGAACCCCTTCATCTGCGTCCGTGCCAGCTTGTGCTGCGGGTGCGACTCGAGGCCCGGCCAGTTCACCTTCGTGGCCTTCGGGTGCGTCGAAAGGAACGCCGCAATCTTCTGCGCGTTCTTCTCGTGGCGATCCATTCGCACGTGCAGCGTCTTGAGGCCGCGCAGCACGAGGAACGAATCCATCGGGCCCTGCACGCCGCCGATCGCGTTCTGCAGGAAGTACATCTTGTCGGCGATGTCCTTGTTCGACGTGCAGGCAAAGCCTCCGACCACGTCCGAGTGCCCATTGAGGTACTTGGTGGTCGAGTGGGTGACGACGTCGAAGCCGAACTCGAGCGGGCGCTGAAAGTACGGCGTCATGAAGGTGTTGTCGGCGACCGAGATGAGCTTGTGCTTCTTCGCGATCTCGGCGGCGCGCGCGAGGTCGACGAGCTTCAGCATCGGGTTCGTCGGCGTCTCGACCCACAGCATCTTGGTCTTCGGGGTGATCGCCTTCTCGAGGTTCGTCAGGTCAGCGAGGTCGACGAAGGTGAAGGTCAACCCCATCTTCTTGAAGACCTTGTCGAAGAGACGAAAGGTCCCGCCGTACACGTCATCGGAACAGACGACGTGGTCGCCAGCTTCGAGGTGGTGCATGAGCATGTCGGCGGCGGCGCAACCGGACGCGAAGCAGGCGCCATACTTCGCCCCTTCGAGCGCGGCCAGGCATGCTTCCAGCGCGACGCGGGTCGGGTTCTTCGTTCGCGAGTACTCGTAGCCTTTGTGCTCACCCGGCCCGTCCTGGACGTAGGTCGACGTGAGGTAGACCGGGGTCATGATGGCGCCGGTGGTGGGGTCGGGGCTCTGGCCTGCGTGAATGGCATTCGTGTCAAAGCGCATGACCGCGACACACCACAAAACCCAGTGACGCGGAAGCCGTTGTGTAGAGTGCGTGCCGCATGCTGCGAGTTCGTGAACTGGCTGGGTTGGCGCGCCGCCTCGATGTGCGCGCCTTCTCGGGTCAGATGGGCCCCTTCGCGTTGATGCAGCGCCCGAGCTCCGACGCTTCGGGCCGGGGCCTTCGCCTCGCCACCGTCGGGTTGCCGCAGCAGGTGCTCGAGAAGCTTCCGTCGCCCGTCGAATTCGAAGAGTTGATGGTGGCGATTCTTCCTCCGCCGCAGTCGGACGGCACGATGGAACTCACCATCGGCCGCAGCTCTGAGTGCGACCTCGTCGTCGCTGACCAGGCCGTGTCGAGCCGGCACGCGGCGATTCGATGGGACGGCGAGCGGGCCGTGATCGTGGACCTCGGCAGCGCGAACGGCACCTTCGTCAACGGCAAGAAGCTGGCGGGCTATGCGGCACTGGCGAACGGCGAACAGATGGGCTTCGGGCGCGCGCACTTCATCTTTCTTTCCGCGGCCGAGCTGCACGCGCGAATCCTCCGGTCGATTCGCAGTGAACGGTAACGGCTACTTCTTCTGAATCTCGGCCTGGCGCTCGTTCGCTTCGTTCAGCGACATGCCCTGGTAGCCGCGGTCTTTCACCTTCTGCCCGTGCTTCGACCATTCCTGCTGGCTCAGCGGAGCGGCCGATGCTGCTTCCCTCGACAACCGCACGCCGTTCTTCCGCGCCTCTTCGATGCGTTCTTCAGCGACCTGCGCGATGACTTCGAACATCGCGTCGTCGACGGCGAACATGCCGGCCGCAGGCGAGTAATCGGCGCCGCATGCGCTGGCCCCTCCCATGACGCTGACGCCCTTCTGCGCTTTGACGTTGAAGAGCCCGAAGCCGGGGACGAGACCGCGAACGGCGCCGGCTTTCAGGGTGCCCTCGAAGACCTTCTTGCCCGACCGCGCGTCGGTGACGGTGACCGGATTTTCGGCGAAGTACGAGAACAGCCAGAGCTCGCCCGAGGTGGTGACGAGGAAGTCGTTCTCGATGCCGCCGCCTTCGAGGCCGGTGCCGAAGTGATGCTCGGCGTAGCCGTCTTGATAGTGATTGAAGGCCGCGACGACGACCTCGACCGAGACGTCCGACACGACGCGAACGTGCTTCTTGCTCAGCGTCTCTGAGTGGATGCCGCCCTTCTTCACCACGCCGCTGAAGATGACCTTGCCCGTGTCGAGGTCCGTCATCGTCACTTTCGCGTCGGCGCCTTGAGCGATGACATTCACGTCGTTGACCCCGGTGGTGGTCGAGCCGGCGTAGGTGAAGAATTCCCTGCCCGCGCCGCGGCCGTTGCTCGCGGGGACGATGAAGCCTTCGTCGTAATAGACCTGCGCCGCGACCTTCGCGCCCGTCGACTTGATCTCGAGCACTTCCGAGCCCAGGCCAGCCAACACGTCGGCGCCGAGCTCGAGGTAGCCACCGGCTTTCAGGTCGGCCTTCTTCAGCAGCTTCTCGGTCTTGCGATGCCGAATCTCGACGGTCGCCGGCTCATACGCCCAGACGATGACGCGCTCGTCGTTCTGCCCCATCACGTTCGACGGCAGCTGCGCGAAGAAACGGTTCGAACGAAAAGAGCCTTCTTCGTCTTTGAGGAAGTAGCCGACGACCGCGCAGCTCGACGGCGTGCCGACGAGAATCGAGGCCTTCTTGTCCGAGAGAAACCCGAAGACGCCGCGCCCCGTCTTGATGGTCTTCGTCTCGCCGACGCCGACGACGCCTTCGAAGAGCGTGCCCGGCTTCTCGAGCGAGACGATGCGGACCTTCGTGTCGGGCGCGTAGCCGTGAATCACCGCTTCGCCGGCGGTGAAGAAGTACGTCGTGTACATGCGGGTGGCCTGCTCGACCTTCG
>JAYUXE010000629.1:0-1749 GCA_043753165.1 Archangiaceae bacterium
AGGGCCCGCACCCATTTTCAGCAGCTGCTCTCGCTGGACCCCGGCCGCAAGCTGCCGGACGGCCTGCCGCCCCGCGTTCGCACCCCTTTCTACGAAGCCAAGGGCATGGCCGCCGAGGCGAAACAGATGGGTTTCACTGCCACCGCCGACGGCGCGCAGCTGGTCGCGAAGCTGTCGGCCGACCCGATGACACTCGCTCGAAAAGTCCGCTTTCACGTCAAGCCGCAGGGCGCCGAATGGGCAGTCACCGACAAGCCAATCGCTGCAGGGTCGGCCATGCTTCCCGTCATGGCCCCCACGTACCAGTGGTTTGCCGAATTGCTGGGCGAGCAGGACGCGATCCTCTTCGAAACCGCGCCGCTTTCCGTCGGCGCGGTCGCTGAACCGGTTGCCGTCGCACCCGTCATCGCGCAGCCGGCGCCGGGCGCGCGCAACCCTGCGGCCTTCGTGCTTCTTGGAATGTCAGGCGCCTCGGCCATTGGCGGCGTCGTCTCGGGCGTCCTCTCGCGCAGCAATGTCGACCGCGTCAACAACGCCACACGCGACTCGAACGGCGTCGTCACTGGCCTCACCCAGCGCCAGGCCGAAGGCTTCAAGGCCGACGCCCGCACGCAAGCGATCGCCGCGAACGTCCTCTTCGCCACGGCCGCCGTGCTCGCGGCGACCGGCGTCGTGGTGTGGGTCGTCTCGGGCCGCAGCGCCAAAGTCGCCGTCATTCCCGGCCCAGGTGGGGCCGCCCTCGCCGGAGAGTTCTGATGAATTGCCCAGGCTGCACCCACGACATGAAGGTCGAGAACTACGACGCCATCTACGGCGGCAAGGTCGAGCTCGACGTGTGCCACCATTGCAATGGCCTCTGGTTCGACGGCCGCGAGAGTCTGCAGCTGGCCCCCGGCGCGACGCTGAAGCTCTTCGCCTCGATGTACGAACGAAAGGCGAGTGCGCAGCAGTCGCTGGTCAGCGCCAAACACTGCCCGCGTTGCGATGGCCCGCTGGTCGAGACCTTCGACATGCAGCGCGGCACCCGCTTCAGCTACTTCCGCTGCGAAGCGCATGGCCGCTACACCACCTTCTTCCACTTCCTTCGCGAGAAGAACCTGGTCCGCGCGCCGACCCCGAAGCAACTCGCCGAGCTCAAGGCCGCGGTGAAGCAGGTCGACTGCAGCAACTGCGGGGCCCCCATCGTGCTCGCCGAGACCGTCACCTGCGTTCACTGCGCGGCGCCCGTCAGCATCCTCAGCGAAGACTCCATCAACCAGACGCTGCGCGAGCTGCAGGACAAGGAAGCCAAGCGCACCACCGTCGACCCGACGCTGGCGGCGCGGCTGGTGATGGATCAGATGAAGGTGGCGCGGGCCGAACGGGAAGCGCCGATGTACCGGTGGGGCGCTCCGGCGAGGTCCAGTGGCTCGGCCGACTTGCTCGAGCTCGGAGCGACCGCGGTCATCGGCATCATCGGCGCACTGCTCAGCTAATCCGGCGTCTCGCAGTCGTTGCAGAGCCCAACCTGCAGCGTCCCCATCGACTTCATCATCGTGCGGAACGCGGCCGCGCCCAGCAGCGCGAGCATTTCGTTGTCCAGCCACTCGAGCCCGATGCGAACGGCGCGAATCTCTGGAGCAGCGGCCGCTGTGACTTTAAGCCTCACCTCACGGCGGTCTTTTCCTCTCACGCGCTGAACGAGCCCGTCTTGCTCCAGCTTGGCGACCAGCCGGTTCGCGGCAGGTGCGTCGATGACGAGTCGTGACG
>JAYUXE010000630.1:0-1748 GCA_043753165.1 Archangiaceae bacterium
CCCTTGAAGGGCAGGGTGGTGAGGATGTGATCGAACGCCGAAAGACGGTCGGTCGTGATCAACACGAGGCGATCGCCCTGGCGGTACGTGTCGCGAACCTTGCCGCGGTACTTCTCGCCCAGGCTCGGGAAGTCGGTGCCCGTGAGCGTGAACGGAAGCTGCTGCTGCAGCGTCGACGCGTCCATCGCCTTACGGCGCAGCGGTCGCGGTCGCCATGTACACGAACGCTGGGTTCACCCGCAGAATCCCGTCGATGTACGCAGCGGCATACGGAGCGCCGGCCACGCGATCGACCCGGATCACGTTCGCCCGCGAGATGCCCCAGTGCTGAATCAATGAGCGCGCGATGAGCTCGACGGCTTCACGTTCAGACAAACCCTGGAAGCTGTCGCGCCGGTCGTCGCTCCAGCGATCGCCACGGCCGTCGAACGAGAGCTGAATCGCCCCGCCCGCGTCTGCCGACATCAGCAGGTCCATGCGGGGGTCGATGCCCGGCGCCGCGACGAACTCGCCGTCGACGCTCATCGGGAAGACCATCTGGCCCGTCGCGCGCTGGCCGGCTTGCGACAGCGAGGTCCGCGCCACGTCGCGGAACATGTCCGAACGGGCCGCAGGCGCTTCGAACTCGAGCCATTCGGCCGTGCCAGTCAACGCCTGGCCGGTGCTGGTGCCCTTCGCGGGGATGCTGCCCGCGCCACAAGCGGCGGTGAGGAACAACAACGAGGAGCAGATCAGGATGCGGGCGTTCACGGGCGCTTCCAACATACCGGCGAGCCCCTTCGCGATCCAGCTAATGTCGGCCGGCTACAGACATGGAACTCACCGTCATTGCTCATCAATTGAGATCGCCCGACAACCTCGGAGCGATCGCTCGCCTGATGGCCAACTTCGGCTTCCATCGCCTCATCCTTTCAGACCCCGCAACGCACGATTTTCGGAAGGCCGGGACGCTTGCGATTGGCGCGGAATCGGTGCTCGAGAAGGTGGCAATTGCGGCGACGCTGCCCGAGGCGCTCAAAGGGGTGGTGTTCGCGATCGGCACCACGTCGCGCGGCCAGCTGAAGCGCGCGAACCCGTTGAGCCCCGAAGAAGGGGTCGCGCGACTGAGGGAACACGCGGCGCGCGGCCCGGTGGCCCTGGTGCTGGGCGGCGAAAAGCGCGGGCTCGACGACGACGAGCTGTCGCACTGCCAGGAGGTGATCGTGATTCCGACCTCTGACGCGCAGCCATCGATGAACGTGTCGCAGGCCGCGGCGGTGATGCTCTACCTCTGCGCGCGCGCGCCTTCACTTCCAGCAATCAACGACGGAGCGACCCTCGGCACGATGAAGGTGCTCGAGGAAAAGCTGCAGGCGGCGATGCTGCAGTGCGGGTTTCTGAATTCCCAGGCACCGCAGCACGTGGTGCGTGAGCTCTCGCGGGCGCTGGTGCGCGGCCACCTGACTCAGCGCGAGGCTGAAATCTGGCTCTCGGCCTTCGAGCACATTCGCCGCGTCACGGCTTCCGGCGCGCGATGAGCTTGTTCACCGCATCTTTGTCTTCAGGCGTGTGCTTCTCGGTCGGCGCCCCCGCGAGCTTCACCTTCGCAGTGCCGATCGCCTCTTCGACTTTTGCCGTCGCCGCTTTGCTGTCGAACGGGTGCGTGCCCAGAAAGAATCCCAGGCCGATGCACAGCGCCGACCAGATGATGCCTTTAAGTAGTCCCATGGTGGTTGATCCCTACACGGGCCCACATCGGGCGCCAGTTT
>JAYUXE010000631.1:0-4369 GCA_043753165.1 Archangiaceae bacterium
CCGTGCCGCGCGAGCTGCTGCAGCACTTTTCGCGCGGCCGCAGGGCGTTTCGTTCGTGCGGACTTCGACAGCGCAGCGCGCCACGTAAGGCGAGAGGACATTTCCGAGTGGATAGCGCAGAACGTTTCGCAGCGGTTCGAGCAGACGCGCCCATTTGGATTCAGGCACGGCCCGTGCGTTCGGCGCCGCCCAATGAAAACCTTTCTCGTGATTGCGATGGTGCTCGGGGTTGCGGGTGAAGCCCGGGCGCAAGACGAAATCGCGGCGGCGGCCGCGGTGCTCGACGCCAGCGTCGGCGTGCTGGGCGTCGTCTACGGCAGTGGCAGCTCACACATGCTCTACAACGACAAACGCAGCGTTCACTGGTTTGCCGGCTCGTACACGTCAGCGGCTTTGAACCTCGCGCTCGGAGCCGCGTGGTTGGGATTGGCGGCGGACACTGCGACGGGCAACGGCAATGCGATCGCGCTTGCCGTCGCGCACCTCGCGGTCGGGCTGTGGAACGCGATCGTGCCAACGGTTGCTCTCATCAGCCCCGCGAGCCCCGGGGTCCCGCGCCCGTCGATGGCCCCCGTGATGATCACCGGCCGCGGCGCCTCCGGAAAACGCTTCAGTGGTCTCGGGGTGCAGTTCATCAACTTCTAGCGCGGTCTGGGCATCGGGCGATCGAACACGGCCGTCAGCGCGCCCACCACCACCATCGTGGTGTGCAGCTCGAACGCCTGCCGCACGAAGTCGCCCAGCTTCTTCCGTTCTTTCGGGTAGTGCCCCCACGAGCCATTCGCGTTCTGTGTCGTGAGCAGGAACGTGACCCCCGCCTGGTACGCCGGCAGCTTCTCGAACCGCAAGTAATGCAGACACTCGACGACCTCGCCCATCAAGTCGGGGTCGTGCGCTGCAATCAACCGGTCGACCAGCACCGGCAGCGTCGCGTGCAGGTAAGTCTTGTCGGGCTCGTCGAACGGGTCGATGTCCAGTACGTCGCCATACTCGTACACCGCGTAGACCTCGTGGGTGAGCTCGTACATCTGCGCGCTGGTCATCACCGCGGGCTCGACGCGTTGCGCGACGACGCCCTTCTGCAGCGCGTCGGCGAGGGGAAACGGCTCTTCGAGGCCGAACGTCGCGTAGTACCAGTGGAAGACGCGCTGCTGGTGTGGCCCGCGGCGTTCCATCTGCGCGTTGAGCCGCGGGTGAATCTTTTTGATCTCTTCGCGGTACCGCTTCGTGTCGAGCCCCATCCGTTCCATCAGCACCGCGGCCCGCAGGTACGACGTCGCGTCCTGCTTGAACCACTCGTCTGAAATGGTGCCCATGTCGTGGTAGCCGTCTTCCGCCGTCACCGCCGCGACCTGGCTGAAGCGCTCGAGCAGCGCCGCCTTTTCTGCCGGCTTCGCGACGACCCACAGCCGCCGGTACGCGTCGAGCAACTCGACCAGCTTCTTCTTCCCCTTGATGTTGTTCGCACGCAGCTCGGCAGGGTCGACCTTCAACCCGTCGAACCACAGCCGCGCTTTTTCTTTCGCCGCCTCGTACGCGTCGCGGTGCTCGGTGAGAAACGCAGCCTCGGGCTTCGGTGACGTGCAACCGGCAAGCAGCAGAACGAGCAGAAGGACGCGGGTCATTTTGAAAGTGAAAGTCGCGCCCGACCCGCGTCTCGTCAAGCGTTCCCTCACCCTGGCGCCGAGTGTGAGCCGCCCCGGAGTGTTCGACCCGACCTGCCCGCGGGACCCACTGATCAACCAGTTGGATCCACCAGAAGGTGGGAACGCGCATTGCTCAAGCGAAGGGCATGCGAACCCTGCTCACCGCCCTTCTCGTGATGTCCACCACCGCCAGCGCCTTCGAGCTGAAGCGCGACTCGGCCGGCGAACCCGCCGCGTGGAAATCGGAAGTGCGCTTCGTCGTCGACGCAAAGCTCTCGAAGAACCTCGACGTCCCCGGCTCGGAACAGGCCATTGCCGCTGCGCTGAAGACGGTGGGCGATGCGATTCCCACCCTGAAGCTCACCCAGTCGGCCGGCACCCCGCAGGCGATGGGCTACGACTTCGAAAACCCGAAGGCGAGCGCGAGCAACGTCATCGCTCCGGCCGAGTGGAAGTACAACGTCGACGCGGTCGCGACGACGGTCATCACCATCACGCGCTCGACCCACCAGATCATCGAGGCCGACATCGCCTTCAACGTGAAGCACACCGCCTTCGCCATCGTCGGCGCCACCGCGGAATCCGCCCGCTTCGACGTGCAGAACACGATGACCCACGAGCTCGGCCACGCGCTCGGCCTCGCGCACAACGATCTGCCGGCGACCGTCATGTACCCCAGCGGTAAGCCCGGCGACGTCTCGAAGCGCGCCCTGGCCGACGACGACGTCAAAGGCCTGCAGTACCTGTATGGCGCGCCCGCCGCCGTCGCCCCCGCCCCCGAAGAGGTCGCCCGCGGCTGCAGCGCCACCGGCGCGGCCCCCATCGCAATGCTCGCCGTCCTCCTCGTCGCGGTGATGCGGAAGAAGCGCGCCGCGATGGCGCTGGCGGCGGTGCTGGGTGGATTCGTCTTCGTCGGCCCGTCGTTCGCGTCGACGCAGCTGGTGAAAGACGCGTGGACGGTGACCGCGGTGACGACGCTGCCCCCGGGGAAAGGCCCCACCGTCCTCGAGACCGACGTCACCGTCATCCGCGACGGAATCGCCCACACCGTTCGCGTCCCCGGCGGCCGCTGGGGCGACATCGAGCAGATTGTCGAAGGCTTCGCCGTGCCGTACGCCGGCGATGAGCTCGCCACCTTCCCCCGCGCCACGCCGTAATCGAAGCAGGTCGGACGCCCAGGGATGATTGGGGCGAGCAACGATTGGAGTAGAAGACCCGGGTGCTCGGCGAGCTCTGCCAGAAATGTGGGCTCTGCTGCGATGGCTCGCTGTTCGGCCACGTGCGCCTGTCGAGCGACGAGGTGATGCGGCTCAAGGCGTTGCAGGTGCCCACGGTGAAGTACGCCGACGGAACCTTGCGCCTGCGCCAGTGCTGCACCGCCCTTAAAGACCGCGGCTGCAGCATCTACTTCTCGCGCCCCGAGGGCTGCCGGAAGTACGTCTGCGACCTGGGCGAGGCCGTCACCGAGGAAGAGATTTCGCTCGAAGAGGCGATGGCCCTCGTCGTCGAAGCGCACCAGCTGATCCGCAAAGTCGAGCTCGCGCTGCCCGACCCGAAGCCCGGCTCGCCCGCCACCCCGCTGCAGCGCGCCCGCGAAGGCAACGAGGGCCCGGTGTCGGAAGAAGCCCACCACGCATGGCTCAAAGCCGAGACGTTTCTTCGCCACCACTTCCTGGGTCACGACCCCGACGACGGGTAACAATCCACCCTCGGTTCCCGAAGTTTTTCCGAGTGGTTGCAGCAGGCGCGCTTCTCGCAATGCCCTTCGTCGCACGCGGAGGTGCGAATGGTTTCTGGGGCGCAGGCAGCACAGTCGGTGGGCAGTCAGAGCTGGGATGGGGTGGTGACGGGCGCGCTCGACGCGAGCGGCGTCGACGGCACCGTGATGCTGGGTGGCAGCACGCGCCCGGTCGAAGTTCCGATGGGCCTGCCGGCGCTGGTGAGCGCGCTGCTGCACTTCCTCGCCCCCGAGGCTCCGCGCCGCATTCGCGTCTACACGTACGAAGTCTTCGAGGTCGGCAACCTGCTCGAAGTTCGCGGCGCGCGCTTGTTGAACGCGCTGCCCGAGCAGCTCACCGAGCTCGCCGAACAGCTGGGCGTGAAGCTCAACCTGTTCCGCCTCGCCGGCTCTTCCGCCGTTCTTCTCACGCTGCCGACTGCCGAGAACTAAGCCATGCAGATTCCTCCGAACATGAAACGGCGCGCAGTGGCTTCTTCCTCTTCCTCTTTCAACTTCACCGAACTCTCGCTGTCCGACGGCGAGATGACGTCGATGTGCGTGATTCCCAATCGCGCGCGCGCCATCGCCGTGAAGGCCGAAGCCGCAGAACGCCGCGTGACGAAAAAGATTGCCGGCCACCGCCGCAACGTCTCGCAGCTTCGTCTCGCGGTCGCAGGCCTCGGCATTCTCGCGCTGCCGTCGTGCACGACTTTCACTCCTGTGACGGCGTTCGAGGCCGGCTACGACGCGCTCACCCTCGTCCGCGCCGTCGCCTTCCACAAAGTCGTGATGGTCTCCGCAGACGAAGTGGCGGCCGCCGCTGCGCCGGCATTTAAAAGCTCGGAATCGCCCAGCCGGCCTTCCGTCCTGGTGAAGTCGGTGCCCCCCGTCGTCGACAGCGCGCTGCTCGTCCGCGCCGATCGCGCAATGTCCGCAGGTCAATACCGTGCCGCGCTGGCGATGTACCAGAAGCTGATTCGCCGCCAGCCCGCGCATGTCGACG
>JAYUXE010000632.1:0-4368 GCA_043753165.1 Archangiaceae bacterium
CGTGCCCATCGACTTGTTCCTGCGCAAGCAGCTGGGCAAGGCGCCGCTGGCGATTCCCACCTCGGCCAGGAACGCCGCGCCGCTGTTCGGTTGGGAAACTCTGGGCCGCGTGCTCGCGTCGAAGCCCGATGCGCTGGTGATCGCGCTCGGCAAGCTGGTTCAAGAAGAGGTCCCCACCACGGTCGAACAGACGCGCGCCCTGCTGGCCCGCGGCATCGGCCTCGTCATTCGCCGCGCCGAACGCCAAGACGCCGGGCTCGCCGCGCTCGCCGAGCAGTTCGCGAAAGACGTCGGCGGCCCTGCGCACATCCAGCTGTTCGTCACGCCCGCAGGCACGCACGGCTTCGACTGGCACTACGACTTCGAAGAGGTGTTCATCGCGCAGACGCTGGGCACGAAGGAATACTTCTTCCGAGACAACACCACCGACCGCGCGACGCCCGTCGGCACCAACCCGGACTTCGGCAAGGTGCGCGGTGAGACGACGCCCATCTCGGGCGCGAAGCTGAATGCGGGCGACTGGGTCTACATCCCCGCGCGGTGGTGGCACGTCGCCTCGTGCGTCGAGGACTCGCTGTCGATTTCCGTCGGGGTGCTGCGCGAAGGTCAGTGAGCGCGCAGCGGATCTTCGCGAAGGCCAGACATCGCGAGCTTGTCGAGGCGCGCGTGCCGGTAGACCTCGAGCATCCTTTCCTGCCCGAGCCGCCAGACGCTGGTCATCGTGCAGCCGCCGCTGAAGTTGCAGCCGGCGTGATCGTTCTTGTTGCTGCAGAGGTTGACCTGCACGGGGCCTTCGACCGCTTCGATCACATCGAGAAACGAGATGTCGGCAGCGGGGCGGCTCAACGCGTAGCCACCGTGCGCGCCGCGCGAAGAGCTGGCCAGATTTTCCTTCACCAGCTTCTTCAGGATCTTCGCGAGGAAGTCCTTCGGCACGTCCATGCGCTGCGCGATCTCTCGAAAAGGCACGATCGCGCCCACGGGCTGGGACGCGAGGTAGAGCATCGCGCGCAGGCCGTATTCGATGCGTCGGGAGATCTGCAGGGGGTGCTGCACGCGAACAATGTGTCAGACGCCCCTACCTGCCGCAACTCAAGCTAGCGTCGAAAGGCCATGATCGACCTTCACTCGCACACGACCGCCTCCGATGGGCAGTACACGCCGGACGAGCTGCTGCAGCTGGCGGCGAACGCGGGCGTCACCACGCTGGCCGTCACGGATCACGACACGGTGGCCGGGCTCGACGCGTGCGATGTGGCGGCCGCGCGGCACGGCCTCACGCTGATTCCCGGCATCGAGGTCTCGGCGTTCGTCGGCAAGCGCGAGGTGCACGTGCTGGGGCACTTCGTCGACCGCACGAATCCGAAGCTCGCCCAGTTCGCGAGCGCGCTGCGAATCGAGCGCGAGAAGCGCATGGTGCTGATGGTCGAGAAAGTTCAGGCGTTGGGATTCCCGATCACGATGGAGCACGTCAAGGCGATCGCCGGTGACGCGCATCTGGGCCGGCCGCACCTCGCGCGCGTGTTCGTCGAAGGCCATTGGTGCCTCGACACGAAGGAAGCGTTCGACCGGTTCCTGGGTGACGGAAAACCGGCCGCCGTGCCGCGGTTCGAGGTGACGTCGGCCGATGCGATCGCGCTGATTCACGGGGCCGGAGGCACGGCGACGCTCGCGCACCCCGGCACGTCGAAGGTGCAGCGGTTCGAGCTCGAGCAGATGAAGCGCGAAGGCCTCGATGGGCTCGAGGCGAACCATTCGGATCACCCGATTCACGTGCGCGAACGGTTTGCGAAGTGGGCCGCCGAGCTCGACCTCGTGCCCACCAGCGGCAGTGACTTTCATGGCGAGAAGGTCGCCCCCGATCGAAAGCTCGGCACCGCGTCGATGCCGCCCGACGCGTTCGCAGCGCTGCAGGCGCGGCGACCCCGGTAGGGCGAGGAACCCCGCTACTTCTTCTGCGTGCCCCAGAGGTTCTTGTCGATGGTGGTCTTGCGCACGGTCGTATCGAGCTCGATCTGATGAACCGACGCCGCATCCAGCGCGCCGACCGAATGCCCCTTCACCTCGATCGCATTGCGCCCTTCGCGAAGCTTCAGCGTCGTCTCGAACCGCCCTTTCTCGTCGGCCGTCACCATCTTCCCGGCGATCTCGACGCGCGCGCCCGGCTCGGTGGTGCCGACGACGACGAGCTTCGTCTTGTTGACGACTGATCGCCCCGGCAACGCCACCTTCAGCAGCAGGCTCGACGGAATCGCCACCGGCTCACTGGGCGCCTGCCCCGGCCGGACAATCGACTGCTGCCCCGCGCGAACGATCACCACCCGCCCCTTCCCCAGAAACTCGACCGCGCCTTCCTGCGTGCCGACCGCGACCGTGCCGTTGCCGTTGCTCGCGATGGTGAACACGCCACCGTCCGTCCGTGCGACCGCGTCCGATTTGTTCGCACGCACTTCGAACGTGTGCCGCCCCGCGCCCTTCACCGTCGCGCGCGCCATGCCGCTTTCGAGTAACAGCTTCGAAATGGATTCCGAGAGCTCGCCGATCTCGACCTCGGTGCCCGGTTCCATCTTCACTTCCCAGTACTCACCACCGACGACCACCGCGTAGCTGCCATCGGCCGTGCGCACGCCATCCGACGGGTTCAGCGTGTCGCCCTCTTTCGCGTCGGCCCACTCGCCCGTCGCGCGCTTCACCTGCACCTGCCCCGTCACCTGCGTCAGCTTGAGCTCGACCTTCTTCGGCCCCGCGTCCGCGACCTCGGCAACGACCGGCGGCAGAGGCCGCAGGGCCACCACGTCCGGCTCGAACAGGAAGAGCCGGTACGCGATCGGCACCGACAGTAAGATCGCCACGAGCCCGAGCACGAAAGGCAGGTTCTTGCGTCTCGCGTCGCTCACCGGGTGATTCCTACTCCCTGCCCGCCTGCCGCAAAGTCTTTCGAGGTCAGCGCCGACGCCGCGTGGTGCCGGGAGGGGTCGTACTTCGGCAGCCGCACGGTGAAGCGCGCGCCCTGGCCGGCGGTGCTCGTCACTTCGATGCGGCCTTCATGCTCGGTGACGATGCGGTACGCGACCGACAGCCCGAGCCCGATGTTCGACCACACGTCCTTCGTGGTGAAGAACGGCTCGAAGACGCGCGCGAGGTTGGCTTCTGGAATTCCGCGCCCCGTGTCCGTCACCTCGAGCCAGACGTCAGGCCCTTCGACGCGGGTCACCACGTCCAGCGATCGCACGGGCGACTTCATCATCGCGGTGCGCGCGTTCGAGGCAAGCTGCGAGATCACCTGCGAGATCAGCTCGGGGTCGGCCCACACCTGCATCGGCGCGTCGGCCAGCTGCGGCCGCACGGTGATCTGGCTCTCATCGAACCGCGGCTGCTCGAAGGCAAGGCAGCTGCGAAGCACCGCATTCAAGTCGACGGGCCGGCGATCCGCGCGCGCGCTGCTTTGAGAAAAGCGCAGCAGGTTCTGGGTGATGTCGCGGCAGCGCTTGGCGCTTTCTTCGATCTTCTTCAGCAAATCGAAGTCGGCATCGGACTCAGACCGGTCGAGCATCATCAGCTGCGCGTTGCCGAGAATTCCGCACAGCGGGTTGTTGATCTCGTGGGCGACGCCCGCGCCCAATTGCCCAATCGCCGCGAGCTTCTGGGCTTCGATCAGCTGCCCCTGCGCCGCGCGAAGATCCGCCAGCGCCTCGTCGACCTTCACCTTCAGCTCGTCATTCCATTTCAACAACCGGCCGCGCGCCGCCTCGAGCTCGGTGCCCATGCGGTTGAAGGTGTCGGCGAGCTCGGCCAGCTCGTCCTGCCCGCCCACGACCAACCGCGTCGACAGCTCACCGCGCGCATAGTCCTCGGCCGCTTTTCCCACCTGGCCCAGCCGGCGATTCAGCCGGCGCGTGAACAGCAGCCCGACCGTGACCAGAAACGCGAGCGTGACCCCGATTCCCACGAGCACCGACTTCCGCAGCGCGCGCACCGGAGCCATCGCGACCGCGTCAGCCAGCGAGACGGTGACGGTGAGCCCCAGCTGCTCGGGAACCTTTGCCGACGCAACGCGGTCGGACGCGCCCGCCGCTTCCGCCGGCTGCAACTTCGCCGCAGCCGCCGACGCCGCGACCACCCGGCCTTCGCCATCGACCACCTGCAGCGCCCCCGCCGTCGCCGACGCCCGCGCGACCAGCCGCGCCTGCACCGCCTCGAGCCCCACGAACGCCGCGATGAACGCCGAGTCTTTTCCGTTCTCGCTGACCTGCACCGCCACCGGCAACGCAGGGGCGCCCCCCAGCAGCACCGCAGGCCCCACCGCCACCTGCCCCTTCTGGCCGCGCGCGCCCAGCGCCTGGAAATCGAACGCCTGCTGCAGCGGGG
>JAYUXE010000633.1:0-9819 GCA_043753165.1 Archangiaceae bacterium
TCGCGGACGCGGGCCTGTGTCTGCCGGGCGACCCGGGGATTCCCGCGCTGCGAAGCGAAGCGCAGGTGTGTGAAGCCTGGCGAAAAGGCCACGTGGTGACGGCGAACCCGGCGTTCACGAAGACGGCGGCGACGTGCGATCAAGGCGTGCTGACCCGCGCGGGACTGGACGACACGCTGGCGCGGCTGAACATGCACCGCTGGCTCGTGGGCCTCGGGCCGGTCAGCGACAACGCGGCGAGCAATGATCTCGCGCAGAAGTGCGCGTTGGTGTCGGCGTGGAATCCGGCAGGGCAGCAGGCGCATTCGCCTCCCTCGACGTCGACCTGCTTCACGCAAGGCGGAGCCCAGGGCGCAGGTCAGAGCAACATCGCCTGGGGCAACAACACGCCCGAGAACGCGATCGATCAGTGGCTGCAGGACAACGGCAACGAGTCGACGATGGGACACCGGCGGTGGCTGCTGAACCCACCACTCGAGCCCATCGGCATGGGGCACTACGTCGGCGGAAACAACTACGGCTCGGCGGCGTGCATCACCGTCTTCACTGGGGGCAACTCAGGGCCGAAGCCTGCGTGGTTTGCGTTTCCGGCGCCAGGGTTCGCGCCTGCGCCCATCACGCAGTTCATCTGGTCGGTGCACGGCAACGCCATCAGCGGCGCGACGGATGCCGGCGTCGTGCGCGTTGGCGACAACATGCCGCTCGCGGTGAAGATGCGGGTGATGCAGGGCGGCTACGGGCAACCGGCGATCACGCTCGAACGGCAGGGTTGGACGCCGGCGGTCGGGCAGACGTACCGCGTGAGCGTCAGCGGCCCGAACCCGGTGACGTACGACGTGACGCCCGTGACGTGCAATTGAACGTCGAATAGGGTCCGCGCGCCCATGCGCCCCATCTTAGAAGTCGCAAAGTCGCTCGAGCTGTCGCCGGACGATCTTCTTCAGAACGGCCCGTACCTGGCCAAGCTCGCCTGGGCCACGGCCGAACGCCTGCGCACCCAACCCGTGCGCGGAAAGCTGGTGCTGGTCTCGGCGATGACGCCGACGAAATACGGCGAAGGAAAGACGACGACGACGATTGGCCTGACACAGGGGCTGGTGGCGCGCGGACACCGGGCGATGGCCGCGCTGCGCGAGCCGTCACTGGGTCCCATCTTCGGAGCGAAAGGCGGCGGCACCGGTGGCGGCCGCGCCACGCTCGAGCCTTCGGCGAAGATCAACATGCACTGCACGGGCGACCTGCACGCGATCACCTCGGCCAACAACCTGCTCGCCTCGCTGGCCGACAACGCGCTGCACTTCCAGGCCCCTGCCCCGCTGAAGCACATCAGCTGGAAGCGCTGCCTCGACTTGAACGATCGCTTCCTGCGCAACACCGTGGTCGGCCTCGGCGGCCCGGCGCACGGCACGCCGCGCGAAGACGGGTTCGACATCACCGCCGCGTCCGAAGTGATGGCGGTGCTGTGCCTGGCCGACGGGCTTCATGACTTGAAGAAGCGCCTGGGGCAGCTGATCGTCGGCACCGACGTGTCTGGAAAACAGGTGACCGCGAAGGATCTCGGCGCGGTGGGTTCGATGGCCGCGCTGCTCAGCGAAGCCATCTTGCCGAACCTCGCCCAGACACAGGACGGCGCGCCCGCTTTCGTGCACGGCGGCCCCTTCGCCAACATCGCGCATGGCTGCAACTCGATTGCCGCCACCCGTTCAGCGCTGGGCCTCGCCGACATCGTGTGCACCGAGGCCGGATTTGCGTTCGATCTGGGTGGCGAAAAGTTCCTCGACTTGAAGTGCCGGCAGGCGGGCATCTGGCCGTCGTGCGTGGTGCTGGTGGTGACGGTGCGCGCGCTGCGGTTCCACGGCGGCGATGTGCCGGGGCTCGACGCGGTCGAGAAGGGCTTCGGCAACGTCGCGCGGCACCTGCAGGCGATTCGCCAGACGTTCGGGCTTCCCGCGATCGTCGCGATCAACGTGTTCGGCGACGACAAGCCCGAAGAGCTCGCGCTGGTGGAGAAGCTGGCCGCGGCCGAAGGCGCGACGTGCGCGCGCAACACCGGGTTCCTCGAAGGCAGCAAAGGCAGCATGGCGCTGGCCGACCTGGTGGCCGAGACGGTGAAGGGTCCTACTCCGGTGGCGAAGTACAGCTACTCGCTCGAGATGTCGGCCGAAGAGAAGATTCGGGCGATCGCGACGAAGGTCTACGGCGCGAAGGACATCGAGCTCACCCGCGAGGCGCGCGCCCAGCTCGCGAAGGCCGTGAAAGACGGGTTTGGCCAGCTGCCTGTGTGCATGGCGAAAACACACCTGTCGTTGTCGGATGATGCGACGGCGCAGGGGGCTCCAACGGACTTCACTTTGACGGTGCGCGAGGTGCGTGTGCGCGCGGGGGCCGGCTTCCTGCTGGCGCTGACGGGCGAGATCCTGACGATGCCGGGGCTGCCGAAAGTGCCCGCCGCGCACCACCTCGACCTCGCCGCGGACGGCACGGTGACCGGGCTGACGTAAGCCCTCAAAGTCGCTGGCGAATCGTCGTTGACGCCGGTGGGGGTCCCGCTATAACGGCCGCGCGCTTTCGCACCTTTCTTCGAGGGAAAACCTTGAGCACCTGGGCGCTCGATCAGATTCAGCAACAGCTTCCTGAAGCACTCGCTTCGCGGTACCACGATCGCACTGGCGCCGAATGGGCGGTGGTGAAGCGCGAGTCCATCGCGTCGGTCGCGGCTGCGCTCAAAGAGAAGCTGGGCTTCAAGCTCTTCATCTCGATGGATTCGGTCGACCGCCTCGAGCTGCCGGAGAACACCCCGCGCTTCGAGGTCGTGTACTTCCTCTTCAACATCGAACGGAACGAGCACGTGCGTCTCAAGGTGTTGGTGCCTGAGGACGACTGCAACGTGCCGACGATTCGCCACGTGTTCCAGGGGGCGAACTGGGCCGAGCGCCTGTCGTGGGACTTCTACGGCATTCACTTCACCGGCCACGGCGACATGCGGCGCATCCTGCTCTACGAAGAGTTCAAGGGGCACCCGCTGCGAAAGGACTACGGCCTGCGCGAACGGCAGCCGCTGATTCCCGAACGCCCCATCAAAGACATCTTCCGCGGGCCGGGCACGAACGGCACCAGCGCTTGAACGGACCCACCATGGCTCATTCTCCGATGACGGATCACGACGACGCGTACGACCCGACGCCCGACAACAGCGAGCTCGAGGCGCACCTTCAGACAAAGAACATGGTGATCAACCTGGGGCCTTCGCACCCGGCGATGCACGGCACCGTGCGCATGCGGGTCGAGCTCGACGGCGAGATCCTCGCCAAGGTCGACACCGAAATCGGCTTCCTGCACCGCGGCTTCCAGAAGAGCGCCGAGTCGGTGACGTGGACCCAGGTCATCCCCTACACCGATCGCCTCAACTACGTGTCGGCGTTGATGAACAACTTCGGCTACCTCAATGCCGTCGAGAAGTTGATGGGCATCGAGATCCCCGAGCGCGCGAAATACATCCGCGTGATTGGCGCCGAGATGCACCGCATCGCCGACCACCTGACCGCCACCGGCGCACTGGGCCTCGAGCTCGGCGCGTTCGCGGCGTTCCTGTACGGCATCGAAGCGCGTGAGCTGATTGCCGACCGGGTGACCGAGCTCACGGGCGCGCGGCTGACGACGAACTTCGGGCGCATCGGCGGGTGCAACCGCGACCTGCCGCCGGGGTGGATCGAGAAGACGATCAAGACGCTGGATCGCACGACCGAGCTGGCCGACGAGGTCGGTGGGCTGCTGACGCGCAACCGCATCTTCACCGATCGCTGCCGCGGCACGGGCGTGATCACCACCGAGGACGCGCTGGATCACGGGTTCACCGGGCCGTGCCTTCGTGCCTGCGGCGTGAACTACGACATCCGCAAGGCGAAGCCGTACTGGGTCTACGACCGGATGAAGTTCGAAGTGCCGCTGGGCAAGAATGGCGACAACCTCGACCGGTACATGTGCCGCGTCGAAGAGATCAAACAGTCGGTGAGCATCATTCGCCAGGCGCTGGAACAGATTCCGCCCGGGCCGGTGATCCTCGACGACTGGCGCATCGTGCTGCCGCCGAAGCAAGAGGTCTACAGCACCATCGAAGGCGTGATGGCGCACTTCAAGCTCGTGATGGAAGGCGTGCAGGTTCCGGTGGGCGAGGTCTACGACTCGACGGAAGCGGCGAACGGCGAGCTCGGCTGGTACCTGCGCAGCAACGGGTCGGGCCGGCCGTACAAGGTCCACGTCCGCGCGCCGGGCTTCCACATTCTGTCGGGCGTCGGGAAGATGATCGAAGGGCGCATGCTGGCCGACCTCATTCCGACGTTCGATACGATCAACATGATTGGTGGCGAGGTAGAGCAGTGAACGACGACAAGAAGCCAGAAGCCCCGAAGCCTGCTGTTGCTGCGCCGCCGGGACCTGCGGCGAAGGTGCCTCCGAAGAATCCGGGCATGGTGACGTTCACCGTCGACGGCCGGGAAGTAATCGCGAAGCCGGGCACCAACATGGTCGACGCGGCCAAGACGGTGGGCGTCGAGATTCCCTTCTACTGCTACCACCCGCGGCTCTCGATCGCGGCGAACTGCCGCATGTGCCTGGTCGAGGCGAGCAACTCGCCGAAGCTGGTTCCGGCCTGCCAGACGGCGCTTGGCGAAGGCGTGGCGATCAAGACGACGACGCCGAAGGTGAAGGAATCGCAGCGCGCGGTGATGGAATTTCTGCTGCTGAACCACCCGGTCGACTGCGCCATCTGCGACCAGGCGGGCGAGTGCAAGCTACAGGACTACTACATGCGGCACGACCACAAGCCCTCGCGGCTCGAACGGGTCGGCGGCGAAGGCACCAGCGGGATGAAGGTGCTGCGCAACAAGCGGAAGATCATCGGGCCGCTGGTGGTGCTCGACCAGGAACGCTGCATTCTCTGCACCCGCTGCGTGCGCTTCATGGACGAAGTGGCGAAGGAGCCCCAGCTGGGGGTCTTCGCGCGTGGCTCACATGAGGTGATCGACGTGCACCCGAAGTACGGCGCGCTCGACAACAACTACTCGGGCAACGTGGTCGACATCTGCCCTGTCGGCGCGCTGCTGAACCGCGACTTCCGTTTCCGGGCCCGGGTCTGGTTTCTCTCGGCCGCTCCTACGGTGTGCACGGGCTGCTCGAATGGCTGTTCGGTGAGCGCCGACTTCATGGGCCAGGACGTGTACCGGTACCGGCCGCGTGAAAACGAGGCGATCAACAAGAGCTGGATGTGCGACCAGGGCCGGCCCACGTACAAGGCGTTTCACACGTCGCGGCTGCTGATGCCCGTCATTGGCAAGGGCGCCGACGCGCGGGAAGCGACGAACGTCGAAGCGGTGAAGTACGCGGCGATGAAGTTGAAGCCACTGGCGGGGTCGGTGGCGTTCGCGGTCGCTCCGACGGTGAGCAACGAGGATCTGCTGGCGAGCTTCGCCTTCGCGCGCGATGTGCTGCAGGCGAAGACGGTGTACGTGACGGGCCGCGCGCCGGGGGCCGCCGACAACTTCCTGATGAAGGCGGACAAGAACCCGAACCGCAAGGGCCTGACGTGGATCGCGAAGGGCTTTGGCTTCGAGCTGAAGTCGTTTGCGGACTTCACGGCGGCGCTCGACAAGAACGCGATCAAGGCGCTGTACCTGGTCGGTTCGGACGTGCCGGAAGACGCGGAAGTGTTTGCGAAGCGGCTGGCGAACGTCGAGCTGGTGGTGGCGGCGGCGATGCACGAGACGCCGGTGACGGGCGCGGCGCACGTGCAGTTGCCGGCCTCGAGCCACATCGAAGAGGAAGGCACGTTCACCCAGGAAGCGGGCATCACGCAGCGGGTGCGTCGGGCGTTTCCTCCGCGCGGCGAGTCGTGGCCGGCGTGGAAGTGGGCGGTCGAGCTCGGCAAAGAGCTGGGCGGCACGGCGGCCTACGGGACGTCGCGCGAAGTGTTCAAGACGCTGGCGCCGCAGGTGGCAGAGCTTGCGACCTACGCGTGGGACAAAGAGACGCCGATGAACGTGAAGGGCCAGGGCAACCAGACGTTGCCTGCGGGCGCCGACGGCCGGCCTCCGGGCTGGCGTGAGCAGGGCGTCCCGCGCATCCGGGGAATCTAAGAAATGAGAAATCTGAACCGCATTGGAATGGTGGTGATGTGGCACGTGATCATCGCGGGCGCGATCTTCACCGTGATGGCGCTGGCGTACCTCGGCGCGGGCTACGCGGAAAAAGCGGGCCTCGAGTACCTGCACGTGCGCGGCATCGGCAGCATCGTGAACATGTTGGTGCTGATGCTGGTGTTCGTGATGGTCATCGCGACGCTGCTGACGCTGGCCGAGCGCAAGTGGAGCGCGCTGATGCAAGACCGCATCGGCCCGAACCGCGCGCGCATCGACCTGCCGATTCCGATCATCGGGCCGCTGCTCGCGAAGCTGTCGCTGGCGGGCGCACCGCACGTGCTGACGGACGTCTTCAAGATGCTGACGAAGGAAGCGTTTCAGCCGGCGGGGGCGAGCAAGTTCCTGTTCAACCTGGCCCCGATGCTGGCGTTCGCTCCGCCGTTCGCGTTGTTCGCGATCATCCCCGCGGGGCCGACGGTGGTCGTCGCGGGCGAAAAGATCATGATGTCGGTGGCGAACCCGGACTTCGGTTTGCTGTACCTGTTCGCGGTGGCGTCGCTGGCGGTGTACGGCACTTCTCTGGCGGGTTGGGCGTCGAACAACAAGTTCGCGCTGTTGGGTGGCGTTCGTGCCGCGTCGCAGATGATCAGCTACGAAGTCGCGCTGGGCCTGTCGCTGGTGGGGATGATGATCGCGTTCGGCACCGTGCAGCTGGGTGGGCCGACGGGCATGAGCGAGATGCAGAGCCACTACCTCTGGCGCTTCACCGAAATTGGCGCGGCGATCGACGTCGGCATTCCGGCGTGGGGAATTCTGCTGCAGCCGGCGGGCTTCATCTTGTTCTTCGCGGCGGCGTTCGCGGAGACGAAGCGTGCCCCGTTCGACGTGCCGGAAGGCGAGTCTGAGATCATCGGCTACTTCGTCGAGTACTCGGGGATGCAGTTCGGCCTCTTCATGATCTCGGAGTTCGTGGAAGTCGTCGTGCTGGCGGCGGTGCTGGTCGCGATCTTCTTCGGCGCCTGGTACCTGCCGTTCGGCAACGAAGCGATCATGAACATGGCGATCTTCAAGGACAACGGCTGGCTGCTGGGCGCGCTGTTCGCGACGGTGTTCTGGTCAAAGGTGATCGCGCTGTGCTTCCTGCAGCTGATGATTCGGTGGACCTTCCCCCGCTTCCGGTACGACCAGATTCAGACGCTGGGGTGGAAGATTCTGCTGCCGATTGGCCTCGTGAACCTGTTCGTCTCGGGTGCGTTGATTCTGTGGGATCCGTCGCTGCGCATGCTCGCGATCGTGGGTGTGATCGAGATCGCGATTGTCACCGGGCTGACGCTGATTCCCCGCCCGAAGGAACGCGAAGACGCGCAAGCCGGGCTGGCGCACGCAGGAGGCCACTGATGAGCGGCCATGATCACGGGCACGGGCACTCTGCGGGTGAAGCGCACCCGCAGCTGGGCTCGGCGGAAAAAGCGGACCTTCGCGAACGGCTGTACCTGCCGGACCTGATCAAGGGTCTGGGGATCACCATCGGCCACTTCATGCGGAACCTGTTCGGCGAGCGCGACCCGAACCCGCAGGTCGTGAACCGCACGGGCACGAGCCTCGTGTCGACGGTGCAGTACCCGGAAGAAAAGATTCCCTACCCGGAAGGCTACCGGGGCCTGCACCGGCTGGTGCCGCGCGAAGACGGCAAGCCACGGTGTGTCGCCTGTTACATGTGCGCGACGATCTGCCCGGCGCAGTGCATCTACATCGAGGCGGGCGAGTACCCGGAAGACGACACCTCGGTCGAGTCGCGGGTGATCGAGAAGTTCCCCACCACGTTCGTGATCGACGAGCTGCGGTGCATCGTGTGCGGACTCTGCGTCGACGCGTGCCCGAAAGACGCGATTCGCATGGACACGTACACGCACACGCCCAGCGAGTACAACCGCCAGGGCTTCGTCTACGACATCCCGAAGTTGCTGAAGGGCCCGTCGGTGACGCACGTGTCCGACCCGTGGTTCAAGCGCGGCTCGTCGGAAAAGCCGGCCCACGTTCACAAGGAAGCGCACACGCGCATCGGCGAGGGCCACACGGCGCCCCGGTTGATCGCGGGGCCGCGCATCGAAGTCGACAAGAGCAACCCCGTGGCGGTGACGAAGTTCCTCAAGTGATCGTGTCCGCTCGCGATGAGCGGATCCCGAGCGATCAGCCGCCTCGGTCGCCCGATGTCTCGTCGAACGGTGCCGGCTTCCTCAGCTGCTCTTCGAGACCTGGCCGCAACAGCCGCGGGTGAGCCGAGCCGACCGCCCGGTGTCTCAGGCGAGGCGGTGCCGTACTTTCCGTCGATGCCCATTGCTCGACTTAGCTACGGATGAAGAGGGCCGCCCCGGTGGTGATGGTGGATAACCTTCCTGAGATGAACGGGGGCCGAAACGGTGCTTCTGCCCTGCCCCGAACATGACGGCCCCCCGGAAAGACGCGGGGATCCTCTTCGCGTTCACGAGCTGGCGGGTCGGGGCGCTCTCGCTGCTTTCGTTCAGCTCGGGTCTGCCGCTGGGCCTGGTGTGGATCGCGATCCCGACCTGGCTGAAGGTGGCGGGGTTCGACATCAAGACGGTGGCGTTGGTGACGCTTGCCCAGGCGCCGTGGACGTTCAAGTTTCTCTGGGCGCCGCTGATGGATCGCTATGTGCCCCCGCTGCTCGGGCGACGACGCGGGTGGATCGTGGTCATGCAGCTGGCGCTCGCGGCGCTGGTAGCCCTGCTCGCGTCGCAAGCCGCGCGGCCCGACGTCGTGGTCGTGGGTTTGATCGCGGTCGCGATCGCCTTCGCGTCGGCGTCGCAGGACATCGCGATCGACAGCTACGCGGTCGAAGTGTTGCGGCCGGAAGAGCATGGCCCCGCCGTCGGAGCGCGCGTCGCATTCTACCGCGTGGCGATGCTCATCTCGGGGAAGCTGGCGATCTCGATGGCGGTGATCCCGCTGGCCCTGATGCCAGGGTGGATTCTCACGTCCGGCTGGCCCGCGACGCTGGCGCTGCTCGCGGTGATCGCGGCGCTCAGCATCCCGGTGACGATCTTCGCGCCCGAGCCAGAGGTGCCGGCGCCTCCGCCGCAGACGCTGATGCAGGCGGTGTGGGAACCGTTCGTCGGGTTCCTCGCGCGGCCGCGCGCGCTCGAACTGCTGGGGTTCGTGCTGCTGTTCAACTTGTCCGACAACCTGGCCGGGGCGCTGGTCAGCCCGTTTCTGGTCGAGCACGGCTACCGCCTGAACGACGTCGGCATCGGCAGCGGCATCGTGGGGTTGGTCGCGACCATCGGGGGCACGTTCTTCGGGGGCCTCGTCACCCAGCGGGCGGGCGTCGCGCGCGCGCTGTGGATCTTCGGAATTCTGCAGGGCGTGTCGAACCTCGGCTACGCGCTGGTGGCCTCGGTCGAGCCGCACGTATGGTTGATGATGGGCGCGATCGCAGTCGAGGCGGCGATCACCGGGATGTGTGCGGGCGCGTTCGGCGTGCTGCTGATTCGGCTGACCAGCAAGCGGTTCTCGACCACGCAGTTCGCGTTGTTCTCGAGCCTGTTCGCGCTGGCGCGCAGCTTTTCCGGACCACCTGCGGGCGCGCTGGTGGTGGCGCTGGGGTGGCGCGACTTCTTCATCTTCACGGTGCCGTGCGTGATCCCGGGGCTGTGGATGTTGCAGC
>JAYUXE010000634.1:0-4355 GCA_043753165.1 Archangiaceae bacterium
TCGGCGATGCCCACCAGCCGTTCGGCTGCCTTCTTGCCGTGGTCCGACAGCGGCTTTTTCGTCTGGTCGTACCAGAGGGTGTGCGTCGACCGTTCTTCGCGAATCGGCATCAGGTCCGACCGCACCCACGCCTGCACTTCGCGGCAGATGCCCCGCTGACGAAGGTCTTCGGGGAAGATTCGCGGGTACTTCGGAAACGGAAACGTCTCGGCCAGGTACTCGCAAATCGCCGACGACTCGGCGAGCCAGTAGTCGCCATGCTGCAGCGCGGGCACGCGGCCGGTGTGGGCGCGGTATTCCGTCTCGCGGTGTTCCTGCTTGTTCAGCCGCACTTCTTTGACGGTGTACGGCAGGCCTTTCTCTTCGAGCGCGACGAAGGCGCTCAAGGCGTACGGGCTGATCCAGAAACCGTCGACGTAGAGGGTGAGGGTGTTCATCAAATCCCCGAAGTAATCTTCCAGGTGCGCTTGGACTTGTCGGCCAGGGTGAACGTCATCTGCTTGATGTCGGCTTCGTTCTGCACCTTCGGGTTCATGCCCGGCAGGCGGAAGCTGGTGCTGTACGTGTACGTCGCGCGCGCGGTGCCGAGCTCGCGGTCGATGTCGACTTTGCGCACCAGCACCTCGAGCTTGATGTCGTCCATCTTCGACATCCGCGCGGGCAAGACCGTGAACAGGCGCTTGTAGTCGAGGTCGTCGTCCGGCGAGGCGCTGCCGCCGTCGTCTTTGAAGCTCTCGTCGGACAAGTCGAGAATCGCCTGCGCGTCCTTGATCTCGACGGCCTTCCGGTACTGCTCGATGACCGTGATGATGTAGCGGGTGTCGTCGTTGTCGTCGATCTCCGTACCGGGGATCTTCTTCGCGGCGCAGCCTGACAAAATGGCAAGGACGAGCACGGCAAGGGTCGTTTTCATGTGCGGCTCCAACAGGGAAGAAAGGGCGGGCATTTCACTTCGGCGCGCGGATGACTTCGGCGATGTAGCGATTCAACACGGGAAGCTCGGCATCGAGAATTTTCAGGCCTTCGCGCTGGATGATGGCCTCGCCGATGACGGCCAGCGGCTTCATCAGAAACGGCAGCTTGAGCTTGATGTCGCCGTCCATCGTGCGTTCGCACTGGCCGTTGACGTCGCGCAGACGCAGCACGCCTGAGTTTTCCATCATCTTGCTGATGCGGTTGCTGGTCGGGACGTTGGTGAAGCGCAGCTCTTTCTTGCTGCGGTCCCACGTCGAGGTCTCGATGAAGGCGAAGAACTCGGGCGGCACGCGCTTGGGGCCGATGGAATCGATCACGGGCTTCGGGCGGTACCGCACCTTGCGTTCGATGCGGACGCCGTCGTCCTTCTTCTCGATCAGCGCGACCTCGAGCAGCACGCCGTGGTGCTTCAACAGAAAGTCGAGGTACTTCTCGTCGATGAGCGCGGCCTCGGCTTCGGCGACGCTTCCGTTGATGCGCTGGCGCGCTTCGAAGTGCATGCGGGCGCGCTGTTAGCGCAAAGGGGGATCAGGTTCCAGCATCCGGCAGCATCGGCCCACCGAACGTCTGAAGCTCGAACGTGCACCGCGCTTCCCATTCTTTCGCACGAACCTTGAAAGCCGTGCTCGACGACGGCAGCTTGCCGATCGCATCGGTGACGCCATTGCAGTCGCCCGAAAGAAACAAAGACTCGAGCTGAAGCCGCAGCGATTCTTTGCGAATGCTCTCGGGCAGCGAGGGCGAAGCGAGCGTGGCCGCGAGGTACGGCAGCGCCAGCGATGGAACACTTCCCTGCGACAGCCGCCGGCCCAGCAGGTAGCTGACGTACACGTCGGAATCGCCGCCCTTCAATGCCTCGCTCAGCACCAGCAGCTTCACGTCATCACCGCCCGGCTTGAACCACGCCCACAACGCGCGGCCCGACGCCTCGTCGGCAGCGAGCGCGGCGAGCTTCACGCGGGCCGTGCGATCCATCGCGGGCGACGGGTCGAGCGTCAGCACTTTTTCCAGCTGCTCGCGCGCGTCGTTCGGCTTGTTGCGCGACCACGCCAGGTCTCCGCGCGCCATCGCGACCTCTGCCGAAGGGCCGGGTTGTTCTTTCACCGTCTCGGCCAGCTGGGTCAGCAGCTCGGCAGAATCCAGCTTGCGGCCCGAACGCTGAAGCGCGGTCGCTTCGTTCAACGTGTGACCGGGCTCGTCAGGCTGCAGCTCGGCACAACGCTGGTAGCGGCGAACGGCTTCGTCGGGGTCGCTTTGCAGCAGGTCGGCGGCTTCGGCGGTGAGGCGGGCGACTTCTCGCGCGCAGGGCCTCGCAAACAGACTGCCGCGGCGGAAGCGCCCGAACGCCTGGTTCACGGCCGACGCGTCCAGCGGCTGCGCGTCGAGGAATTTTTCCCACTCGGTGGCGAGCGCGTCGAGGCTCTGGCCGTAGACGGTCTGAAAGTCCCCCCGTTGGTAGAGCGCGCGCAGCTTCTCGCCGCCGTGCGTGTCGCCGAGCCAGCGCATGAAGCTGCCGGCCGTGGTGTACGCGCGCGAAGGCGGCGCCGCGTAGAAGCCCGTCGGCCCCATCAGCTTCCGCACGTCGGGAAGAAGCTTCTGCTGCTTCATGCCGGCAGCCCATTCGTGCAGCGTCAGATCGTCGACGGGATCTTCGCCGGCCACCGCGAGGCCTTCGATGATCGCCGCGTTGGCGAAGATGCCGCCGAAGGTCGCGGTCACTCCGAAGGGTGGGGCGCCGAATGGAGCGGCCATCGCATGCACCAGCTCATGCTTCAGCACCGGGTGCGGGAACGCGGCATCGTTGACGTGGACTTCGCGGCGCCACGGCTTGGCGAACTGGGTGCCGTACGCTCCGACCAGCGTCTGTTTTTCCTGGGCTGATCGGTACCACCACACATGAACTTTTCCGGGTGGCGGGCCACCGAGAAAGGCGCTGATCTGGGCGTGGCGGAACTCGAGGTCGCGCACGAGGCGGTCGAGCTCTTCCTTCGGCTTTCCGCGCGGGTGGTGCAGCACGAAGTGGGTCGTCTCGCGCTTTCCGCCCAGCTTCTCGTCCAGCGTCGCCTCATTCATTCGCGTGCCCAGCTGCGGCCCGCGTTCCTCGAGGGTGAAGATTCCCGCGACCAGCGCCGCGAGCAGCACGACGGTGCCGAGCCGAAGGTGCGGCCGGGTCAGCGAGCCCGACCGCATGTCGAGCATCAGCGCGGGCCAGACGACGACGAGCAGCGCGAGCAGCAACGTCTCGAGCCGGAACCAGATCAGCGCGGGCGTCACCGACAGCGCCTCGTCGTACAGCGGCCCGGGCACGTAGCCGAGCAGGTGGTTGAAGGCGAACACCTGCGGCCCGAACAGAATCGGAGGCACGGTGACGACCAGCGAGCACAGCAGCGTCGCGAAGTAGAGCAGGCACGCCGTCCACACGCGGCGCGTCGCGAAGCCGACGAAGACGCCGCAACACGCCGCGATGATGGCCGACGGAATCGTGAGCACGGGAAAGAAGGCGATGTGGCTGAAGGGATCGCAGCGGGTCGAGACGAGCGCGTAGATGACGGCCGCCGCGAGCGGGGGAATCAGCGCGAAGAGGTTGAGCAGCGCCGCGGTGCTCGCCGCAACCAGGGCAGACAGCAGGGCTGAGTCGAACCGTTTGGCGTTGGTGGGGCGCGGGTCGGTGGCGCTGATGAGCCGGCGTTCGAGCCGCGCGGCGAAGATGCCCGAGATGCCACCGAGCAGGCCGTGGCCGAGAGCGAGCGCCGCCGACAGCTCGTAGCCAGGCAGGCCGAACAGGGGAAGAAGAACGAGCGTTGCTCCGCCGGCGGCCAGCAGCAGCCAGGTGAGCGCGACGGGGATGCGGCGAAAGACAGCCACCGCGCGGATCAACACTTGCGCCATCGTCGCCCCTATACTTGCCGCATGGCCGAAACCAAAGCTGGCATCGAGGGGCGCCAGGGGACCCGTGCCCCCATCGAGCTAAAGGTCGACTACAAGAAACTCAACAGCTTCTTCGCGGACTACACGAAGAACATCAGCAAGGGTGGCACCTTCATCAAGACGAAGAAGCCGCTGCCGATCGGCACGCGCTTCCTCTTCAAGCTCACCGTGCCGCAGCGCGAGGCGCCGTTCGAGCTGCTCGGCGAGGTGGTCTGGAGCCAGACCGAAGGCGAAGAGCCCGGCATGGGCATTCGGTTCATCTACTCGAATGATCACCAGCGCAGCGACTTCGAGGTCGTCGTGGAAGAGCTGATGTCGCAGAGCCTGGGTTCAGAGCTCACGGGTAAGCTCCTCAACAAGCCGATGAAGTCGTGAAGCGGTTCGCCTGGTTGTTGCTGGCCGTCACGGCGTGCACGTCGGAAGGGAAGCCGCCTGTTGCTGTTGCTGTTGCT
>JAYUXE010000635.1:0-9806 GCA_043753165.1 Archangiaceae bacterium
TCGACGACAAGCACGTCGAGTGGCTCGAGGTCCGCACCGAGCTCTCGCCCTTCATCTTCGACGGCCGCTTCGGTGGCGCCCTCGCCCGCTACGCCCCCGACGCCGAAGGCCTCGTGCTCTCGCCGCCTCCAGAAGGCATGGGCCTCACCACCGTCTTCTCGTGCTGAAGCGTGGCTGGGCGCTGTGGCCGCAGCTGCTCGTGCGCGCCGCCGGATTTCCCGTCTCGCGGCTCGAGCCGCTGGCCGCTCGGCAATCATCGCTGCTCGCCGACGCGCTGCTCGACGCAGACTCGGCCGGCACGCGCGCCGCATTCGAAGCCGCGTACCTCGAAGAACGCCGCAGCTGGGCCGCCCACCTGCGCGCCACCGCTGCCGAGCCCAAGTTTCGCGAGGCCGTGCTCTGGCAGAACCGCAAAGCCGTCGACGACGGGCTCGACTCGCTGCTGCGCCAATCCGCCAACGCCGACGACGCGCGCACCCGGAAGAAAGAGGCGCTCGTCACCAGCTATCTGCAGCGCTACGCCGCCAAGTGCGACACCATCGGCTTCTTCGGCCCGCTTGGCTGGGGGAACTGGACCTCGAACGCAGACGTCGTTTCGCAGCGCAGCGCCGATTCACTGCTCGATGCGCGCGCGACGTTCTTCGAGCCGTGGGCGATCGCCGCCGTCGCGCGCGCGTTCGCCGACGACTGGCAGGTGCGACGTCACCTCGTGCCGCGCCTGCCGGGTGACCTTCGGCTCGAGGGCCGCAAGCTGTTCGGAGTCCCCGGAGGTCGCGGCGCCGATGGAGCCCTCACCCTTCCACTGAAAGAAGCCCGGCTGCTCGCGCGCTGCAATGGCGTTCGTACTGCCGATGCCGTGCGAGACCGCGCGCTGCTCGAGGCGCTGGCCGGGCGCGGCTGGGTGCAGTGGGGGTTCGACCTTGCCGTCGAGGCACGGCCGCTGGAACATCTGCGCCGCCAGGTCGAAGCGCTTCCCGCCCGTTCGCGTCGTGCGCCGCTGAGGTCGGTGCTGTCGCTGGAACGCGCGCGGAAGAAAATCGAACGCGCCGCAGGGGACCCTTCGAAGCTCGGGCCGGCGCTCGCCTCACTCGACCGCGCGTTCACCCGCATCACCACCGAGGCCGCCACGCGTTCGGCGGGTGAGACGTACGCGGGCCGCACGCTCGTCTACGAAGAGACGCGCCGCGCCGCGACGGTCGAGGCGGGAACCCAGCTGCACGCGCTGCTCACCCCGGTGCTTCAAGTGCTGCTGCCCGCGGCCCGTTGGTACACCGCGCAGATTGCGAAGCTGCTGCTCGACGGCCTGCTCGCGTTGCATGCCGACCTCGGTGGGAAAGCCGTCGCGCTGCCGCGGCTGTGGGAAGCGGCGGGGCCGTTGTTCGAAGCGGCTCCTCCGCCGGCGGTGGCGCAGGCCGTGAAGCTGCTGCAACGAAAGTGGGCGCGGCTGCTGCCGATGGCGCTCGACGCGCGCGAGGTGCGGTTCGACTGCGCGGCCCTGCTGCCCCGCGTGAAGAAAGCGTTCGCGGCCGACGGTCCCGGCTGGCCCGGCGCGCGCCACCACGCGCCTGACGTGATGCTCGCCCGCACGGCCGATGGCTGGTTGCCCGTGCTCGGTGAGCTTCATCCGGGCGTGACGCCGTTCTGCACGTTGTCGGTGCTCTCGCACTGCCCGGTGCGCCCGCAGCTCGAGGCGCAGTGCGCGGCAGACCTCGGCGGCGGTCACATTCATCCCGTGCCCTTCGAGCCGTTCGCGAGGTCGACGCACGACCTGCGGCTCTTGCCCGACGCGTTTCACCTCGACGCCGGCATGGGCTGGAGCTCGATTCGCCCCGCGTCGCAGGTGCTGCGTTCGGCGGACCTCGAAGTCGTTCGCGTGGGTGGCCGCCTGAAGGTGCGAGCGGCAGGCCACACGTTCGACGCGCTCGACGTCTTCGAGCGCCGCATCAAGCTCAAGGCCGCCAACCACTTCACGCTGTTTCCTTCGGCGCCCCACCGCCCTCGCGTGATGTTCGACGGGGTCGCGGTCGCGCGCGAGACGTGGCAGCTGACGGAGCTTGCCTTCGCGCATGCCGCCACGCCGCAGGCCCGCTTCCTCGAGGCCCGCCGCCTGGCGCGAACGTTTCATCTTCCGCGTCACGTCTTCGCCCGCGTGCCCCACGAGGTGAAGCCCGTGTACGTCGACCTGCAGAGCCCCGCGCTCGTCGAAGTGCTCGCCAAACAGGTGCGTGGCGGCTCGGCGCTTTCTCTCACCGAGATGCTGCCTTCCCCCGAGCAGACGTGGCTTCGCGATGCCGAGGGTCAGCGGTGCGTGGCCGAGCTGCGGCTGCTCGCGGTGGATCCGATTCCGTTCGCACATCGCTGATATGCCTGCGGCCCATGACGCTCTTGCTGATGCTGCTGACGCTGGCCGCCGCGCCCATCGACGTGCGCGTGCTCGAGCGCGAACGGCTCACCGAGGTGTTGATCGAAGCCGACGCCATCAAGTGCGACGCGAAGAAGCTTCCCAACCGTTCCATCGCCATCACGCCCCGCGATCGCCGCCTGCGTGCCGGCGACCAGGCGTGCGAAGTGCTCACCGCCGAAGGGGACATTCGCGTCCTCGCGGGCGAGCTCAAGCGCCGCTACTACGCGAGCCTCCGCGTCACCAACGAAGCCGAAGTGCTGCGCTTCATCAACACCATCGACGTCGAGGACTACCTGCCCAGCGTCGTGCAGGCCGAGGCGTCCGGAGCCCCTGCCGCTGCGCTCGAGACCCAGGCCATCGTCTCGCGCACGTTCGCGCTGGGCAGCCGCGGCCGGCACAGGGAAGCGGGCTACGACCTCTGCGACCTCGCGCACTGCCAGGTCTTCCGCGGGCACGACGAAGAGTCGGCCGCCGCGCGTTCGGCGGTGAAGAAGACGGCGACCCAGGTGCTGCTCGTCGGGGGGGTCGTCTTGAAGCCCGCCTTCTTCCATTCCGCCTGCGGTGGGGGCACCAGCAAAGCCATCGACGTCTTCGGCGACGAAGGCGCGGGAGGCGGTGTCTCGGACACGGGGAAAGACGGGCCGCTGTGCAAAGACGCCGAAGGCTTCGCGTGGGAATGGAGCGTGCCCCGCAGCGAGCTTGCGGGCGCGCTCGGAGCAAAGGCAGACGGCGACGTGTCCGCGTTCGAGATTCTGCGCCGCGATGGCTCGGGCCGCGTGCTGCAGCTCAAGTCTTTCGGCCGCCGCTATTCGGGCACGGAGTTCGTGTCGAAGGTCGGCCGCGCATTCGGCTGGCAGTCGTTTCGATCTCTGAAAGTGTCGATGGAACAGGTCGAAGGCCTCATTCGCTTCAAGGGCCAGGGGCTTGGACACGGGGTAGGCCTCTGTCAGCAAGGGGCCAAAGCGTTGGCGGCCAAAGGTTCGGATTCCAAGGCGATTTTGAGCAAATACTTCCCTGACTGCCAGATTCGGAGCTTCCAGGGGCTGTAGCGCCGCTTTACCGGGTGTTGGTACAGGCACGCGCTTGCACATCAAGAGCACAACTGTCCTCACCCCACACACCTCGGGTGCACAGGCGCGTCTTTCGTGAGCGAAGGTGGGCAGTTGGCTCCACGGCACCACAGTTGCTCAGGCGACCTTCTGGATCAGCCTCTTCTGATCCGAAGGAGCCCGCCGTGCGAAACCCCATCTCTGTCGCGCTCATCGCCGCCCTCCTCACCTTTTCAGCGCAGGCCCAGACCGTCGAAGAGCTCGAGAAGCGCGAGCGCTGCGCCGTTCGCCTCTCGATTGCGCTGACGGGCAAGGCGCCGACCTCCGACCTGCTGCAGTCGGTGGATCCGCAGGCCCAGGCCGACGCGCTGCTCGACACGACCGACTTCATCGAACGCTTCGCGCGCTTCACCAACACGAGCTTCAACCGCAACCCCGGAGCGACCAGCGAAGAAGACGCGCCCTACTACGTGGCGTGGGAAGTCCTGAGCAAGCGCAAGCCGTGGAAGGACCTGTTCATGGGTCAGTACCGCGTCGAGAAGAACGCGGCCGACGCCATCGTGGTCGTCCCCGACGTGAACGGCCTCGGCTACATGCGCAGCCCGGCCTGGCTCAAGCGTTACGCGGGCAACGAGCCGAACGGCGTCAAGCTGTCGACCGCGTACCGCATCTTCAACAACATCATCGGCCTCAAGCTCACGCCCAGCACGAACTCGCCCGACTCGGACATCACCGCGACGGGCCGCCAGGCGTCGGGCTGCCGTGCGTGCCACTACGACGGCATGTTCGCCCTCGACACCGCGGCCAGCGTCCTCAGCAAGCGCGTCGGCGACGGCGCAGGGATGACCTTCCAGGCGCCGAACCTCACCGTCCCGGTGTCGATGCTCGGCGGCATCCAGGTGCGCAACGACAAAGAGCTCATCACCGCGCTCGCCAACAGCGAATCGTTCAACTTCCGCACCTGCCGCATGGCGTTCGAGTTCCTCTACGGCCGCCGCGAGAACCGCTGCGAAGGCCCGGTGTTCGATCGCTGCATGAAGGAATTCCGCACGCAGGGCACCCTGCAGGCGGCCGTCGCCACCGTCGTGAAAGACCCGAGCTTCTGCCAGTAGCCCCAAGGACACCCCATGAACTTCAAGACCCTGATTCCGGTTCTGGTTTCCTTCGCCGCCGCCGCCTGCGCCGACCACGCGACCATCGAGCTCAAGATGCAGAAGAACCCCAACCAGCCCGTCGAGCCAGTGGTGAAAGTTCCCGAGCCCACCGACCCGACCCTGCCGCCAGACATGACGTGCGACCAGGGCTACAACTACGAAGGCTTCGGCGGCCTGCGCCTCGAGGTCGGCCGCGATGGAGACAGCGTCGGCTTCGATCGCGATCGCGTGAAGCCACTGGCGGCCCTGCGCGGCGAGTACGCCCGCGTCCTCGGCACCACCCCGGCGCTGCTCGACACGCTCAGCAACACCTTCGGAGCGACTCCCCCGCGCTGGTACATCGAGCCCGAAGCGAACGCCGTCTCGCTGTACTCGTCGATGCGCGTCGCCTTCGTCGGCTGCCTCGGCGCGACGGGCAACGCGGCCTACGACGTCGTCCCCACCCCGACCAACGCCACGGTGAAGTGCACCGAGTTCAGCAAGAAGTTCTGGAGCCGCACCCCGAACGAAGAAGAGCTGACCAGCTGCATCGACGTCGTCACCCTCAAGACCGGTGAAGAGCCGTCGTCGCGCCGCAAGTGGGCATACGCCTGCGCCTCGGTTCTCTCTTCTGCTTCCTTCCTCACCTACTGATTTGCTGCCGGAGCCAACGCCATGAGCCACTTCTCTCGCCGCAGTTTGATGAAGGGTGCCGCGGGCCTCGCCGGGCTCTCTGCGATGTCCCGGGTCGCTCCGGCGTTCGCGCAGGCCGTGCCCGAGAAGACGACCCTGCTCGTCATCTTCATGGACGGTGGCTACAACTCGCTGTTCGCCAGCGCTGACAGCTTCCTCGGCACGGGCGCATTCGGTACCAGCGCGGGCACGGTGAAGCAGCTGGCCAACGGGCTGGCGGTCGACGCGCCGACGTTCGGCACGATGCCGCAGTTCGCGCTCGACCACATGGCGTCGGTCGGGGTTCGCCACGGACTCACGGCGCACGAAGCCGCGCAGCCACAGATGGTGACGATGGGTGCCCGCAGCTCGCTGCTGATGCTGGCGCGCGACCTGGGCGGCGAGGCCGCCATCAAGGCCGCCGTCGTCGGAGCGAAGATGCCCGAAGGTCCCCGCCCCGCTGAAGGCGACGTCTCGCTGCAGGGCATCACGGACATGAAGGCCACCATCGTCGCGCTGGGCGGCAGCATCGGTGACCCGACCGTGCCCGACCGGAAGATTGCGACCGAGGCGATGGTCGGCGCGAACACGATGTCGAAGCGTGGGCTTCTGCGCAGCCCGAAGAGCCTGCGCACGGTGAACGACGGCTTCGTCACCGGCGTCGACGCGCTTCGAAAATCGGGCCTCGCGCTCGACTACAACACGCTCGCTCAGGCGTACGGCATCAGCCCCACCACGACGGGCGTCACCAACTTCCGCACGCAGATGGTCGCCGCGGACCTGATGGTGCAGGCCGGCGCGAATGTCGTCTACGCGGCCGACGGCGGCTGGGACACGCACGGTGACACCAACGGCGGCACGGTTCGCACGATGATGAACCAGCGGATTCTGCCTCCGCTCAACACGTTCTTGAGCCGCAACCTGAACCAGCCAGGCAAGAACGTGATGGTGGCCATCATCGGCGACTTCGCGCGCAGCCTTCCCGGCAGCGATCACCAGGGCAACCTGACCGCGACCGTCATCGGCAAGAACGTGAAGCCGGGCACCACCGGCAAGGTCGGTTCGAACGTTTCCCTGCCCGCCAGCACGCCGTCGATTCGCGAGTTCTGGGCGTACGTTTCCGCTGCGGCGAAGGCGCCCACCCAGCCCTTTGGCGTGAACCCGCATACGTCGATTCTTACCTAGACTTGAGGGCGTCTTGCGCGCCCTGCCCCTGCTGTTGGTGTTGGTCTCATCGTTCGCGTTCGCACGCGCGGCGGGCATCACCACCACCCAGTGCACCGGCTGTCACGGCGGCGGGCAGAACACGACCAGCATCGCGGTGAGCCCTTCGACCTTCGCCCCTGGGGCGACCGTCACCGTCACCGTCACCATCGCGGGCAACGGCAGCAACGGTGGCCTCTACCTGCAGGCGAATGGCGGGCTGTTCACCCTGGTGCCCGGGCAGAGCACGCGGCTGTTCAACAACGAGGTGCTGCACACGAGCCCGAAAGGCGCCAGCGCGGGCAAGGTGACGTTCGACGTGCAGTGGACGGCGCCGTCGACTCCGGGCGCGGGCGACTTCGACGTCTATACGGTGATGGGCAACAGCAACGGCTCGAACAGCGGCGACGCGGCGGGCGCGGCGCAGAAGTCGTTTCTCTTCGGCTGCGCGGGCACGACGTACTACCGCGACCTCGACCGCGACGGCGTCGGTGCGGTCGCCAGCGGGACGGCGATCAACTGCGCAGTGCCGCTGGGCTACGCGGCGCTCGGCACGGACTGCGACGACGCGAACCCACTGGTGAAGCCGGGTGCCATCGAGGCGTGCAACAACGCCGACGACAACTGCAACGGGCAGATTGATGAAGGGCTCACGTCGGTGACGACGTGGCCGGACATGGACAAAGACGGCTACGGCGCCGCGAACGGCACGCCGACGACGGGGTGCACGGGCGGCGGCAATCGGGCGCCGAACAACCTCGATTGCAACGACGTCGACCCCGCGCTTCACCCAGGAGCGACCGAGGTCTGCAACTACCGCGACGACGACTGCGACGGTCAGTACGACGAAGGCGTGTTCGCGAAGTGTGGCGTCGGCTGGTGCCAGAGCAAGGGGACCAGCTGCGAGCCGTCGAGCTGCACGCCGAACACGCCGCTGGTCGAGCGCTGCAACAAGATTGATGACGACTGCAACGGCGCCATCGATGACGGAAACCTCTGCCCGTCGGGCCAGGTCTGCATGCTCGGCGAATGCTTCGGCGGCATGTCGATGCCGGTCGATTCCGGAGTGCCCGACAGCGGCGTGGTCGATGCGGGCGTCGTCGCGGTGGATGCAGAAGTCATCACGCCGGATCCGCCGCCGCGCTCGTCATGCGCCGCGGCGCCCGGGCTCTGGCCGATCGCCGCGCTGCTGCTGCTTCGACGCCGCCGTCGCTGAGCGGAAGGCGGCCGCCCCGAGCGAAGTCGGATGCCTCTCCTGAGCCTGTCGAGGGAGGCCCTCCTCGCTTGTCGTCCGGTTCCGTGACCCCGTCTTTCGCCGGCGGCTTCGAAGTACAGCCTTCGGATGAACAGTGCCAAGGAACACCTGCGAGAAATCGGAAGACGCGGCGGGCTCTTTCCTCGGCCCGTCAGCACTGACAGGAAGCAGAGCCGATATCGGCGGGTTGGCGAGGAGCAACAACACCGTCCTAACGTCGTTGCAGCACCACAGCCGTTCGGCGTCTGTCGCGGAAGCAACGACTTCTCGCGGGTCTTCCCGGTGCTGCGCGCTCACAGCGCGTCGGCGGGCACGTATCCTTCATTGCCCTGCTGATCGCGCACCTTCACGAAGGCGCCGGACTTCTCGAGCACACGAAGCCTCTGCCCCTTCGGCATCGCCGCACTGCTGGTCCCCATCGTCGACGCCGCGGGAGCCGCCGCGCTCGGACTCGCCTGCAGCTGCACGGGCCGGCTCGCTTGCCCCGCGTAGATCGCATCGATGCGCCCTTCGTCCCCCTTCTTCGCCTCGACCACATTCGCCGAGAACGTCTCGAAGCCCCGCCCCGCGCTCGCGACCGCCGCCGACTGCTTCTGCCCTGGCTGCGAGAAGAAGTGCCCCGTCACGTGAATCACCTGGCCGTCCTCGTACCGGAAGCGCGCCGCGATGTTCCCCGAGCCGAACAGCTTCGCGGCCTCGGGCGACTCCATCAGCACCGAGACGCGCTTCGCGTCGAGCACCTTGAAGCCGTACCCGCCGCTTGCCGTCTGCCACATCTCTTTCGCGTTGCCTCCCAGCGAGCTCAACAGCCCGCGGTCTTCCTCCGAGCCGCGCACCTTCACCGGCACGACCTGCTCGGTCGTCGACTTGCCGTCGTACGCAATCGTGTTCGGAAATATCGGCTCGATCAGCTCTCGAACCGCGTGGTCCGTCGTGTACAAAAATCCGCCCGCCGCGACGAACCGACGGACCCGCTCGCGCGCTTCTGCCGACATCGTGCCCGTGCAGTTCACCATCAGCACCTGCTTCCCGTTCAACGCCAGCGTCGGCAGCTCGTCCGCGTTGACGGCGACGAACTCGACCTTCGCGTTCGCCAGCACGTGTTCCATGTGGTCCGCAGAGCCCCGCACCACCACCACCCGGGCATGCGACACGTCGGTGGCCGCGTAAGTCAGCGAAGACACGAGAATCGAGGCGAGAAGTAGAGGGCGCATGGCCCGTGAAACGACCGGGTCCTGGAAAGGATCTGACGCCGCCCGCCGTTACACTTCCACCGTGCTGTACGCCGACTACCTGCAGCAGCTGCTGGACGCCGCGAAAGCGAACGGCCTCGCCGCGTCCGAGTACGGCCGTGTCGACGAGCTCGGCCGCAGCTGGCCCTTGATCAAGCTCGAGTCCACCGGCCGCGTTCGCCTCACCATCACTGCCGGCTTCCACGGCGAAGAGCCCGCTGGCCCGCTGACCTGCCTTCGCCACCTCGACGACATCGTCTCCTACGCGCGCACCCATGACGTCGGCCTCACCGTCTACCCGTGCATCAACCCCAGCGGCTTCGAAGCCGGCCACCGCTACAACGCCAGTGGCGAGCAGCCCAACAACGACTTCCTTCGCTACGACACGGCGGCCGGCGTGAAAGGTGAGCTCGCTCCGAACGAGAAATTCACCCGCTGGTTCCTCTACGACGGCGGCCCGAAAGAGACGCGCGCCGTCCGCGCCGACCTCGAGAAGTCGCCGGCCCCCACCGCCGCCATCGACCTGCACCAGGACGCCTGGGTTCGACGGCCCTGCCACTACGCATACATCTTCGGCGACCGCGCCCCCTTCGAAGCGCTGGTGCGCCGCAGCATTCCTTTCGCGAAAGCGGCGGTGCACCTGCAGGTCTACGAGAACAAGCTCACCGACCACTGCGGGCTGATTGTCGACCACGACGGCAGCGTGTCCGACTACTTCCGCCGCCGCGGCACGCGCTGGGTCGTCACGCTCGAGACCTCGACCGCCACCCCGATGGACAGAGCGGAACAGGTGAACCTTCTCTGGGTGAAGGGCTTCGTCGACTTCGCCGCCGGCGAGCCAACGCCCTAAGGTTCGCC
>JAYUXE010000636.1:0-4354 GCA_043753165.1 Archangiaceae bacterium
CGCACCGCCCGCACGGTCTCGAGCCGCGGGTAGGGATGGGACGTGTCGAGGCGAAGGCAGAGAAAGGTCTTGTCGTCGCGCAGCTGCACGTTGAAGCGCGGCCGGTGCTTCTTGATCAGCTCGTTCTCGAGCAGCAGCGCTTCCTTCTCGCTCGAGACCACCATCGTCTCGAGGTCGTCCAACCAGTCGTCGAGCAGCGCGACGAAGGCCCGGCTGTCGGACGACGAGCGCGCAAAGTACGAGCGCACCCGGCTGCGAAGGTTCACCGCCTTGCCGACGTAGATCACGCGGCCCGCGCGATCTTTCATCAGGTACACGCCCGGGCTCAGCGGGAGGTTCGCGATTTTCTCTTCGAGCTCTGGCGTCATCGCCTAGCGCTTGCGGAAGTACTTCTTGGGCTGCGCGCGCTTGCCCATCGAACGCTGGGGCGAGCTCTGGTCCTTCGGCTCCTTCAGCGCTGCTCGCGAAGCCGGCTTGAGGCCGAGATCCATGTCGCGCAGCATCATCAGTCGATCGCGCTCCAGGGCCGCCTTCTCGAATTCCGTCTCGTCGGCGTAAGCGACCATTCGCTTCTCGGTCTCTTTGATGAGCTTCTTCAGCTCGGCCGGCTCGATGAGGTCGGAACCGGGCTCGGCGGCCATGGGCAGCGCGGCAGGGTCGGCGTCGTAGAGGAACTGCGACATGTCGGCGATGTTCTTCTTCACCGACACCGGGGTGATCTTGTGCTCGGTGTTGTAGTTCGTCTGAATCTCGCGGCGCCGCAGCGTCTCTTCCAGCGCGAGCTTCATCGAGCCGGTGATCTGGTCCGAATACATGATCACGCGGCCCTTCAGGTTTCGCGCGGCGCGGCCGATGGTCTGAATCAGTGACACGTGCGAGCGCAGGAAGCCTTCCTTGTCGGCGTCGAGAATCGCCACCAGCGACACCTCGGGGATGTCGAGGCCTTCGCGCAGCAGGTTGATGCCGACCAGCACGTCGAACACGCCCTTGCGCAGATCACGGATGATGGCGGTTCGCTCGATCGCATCGATGTCGCTGTGCAGGTACCGCACCTTCACCCCGACGTCGGCGTAGTACTCGGTGAGATCTTCCGACATGCGCTTGGTGAGGGTGGTGACGAGCACGCGCTCGCCCGACTTGGCGCGAAGTCGAATCTCTTCCAGCAGGTCATCGACCTGGTTGCCGACGGGGCGCACCTCGACCTCGGGGTCGATGAGGCCGGTGGGTCGAATGATCTGCTCGACCACGACGCCCTTCGCCTGCGTGAGCTCCCATTCCGACGGAGTCGCGCTGACGTAGACGGCCTGCTGCACCATCGCCTCGAACTCGTTGAACTTCAGCGGGCGGTTGTCGATCGCGCTGGGCAGACGAAAGCCGAAGTCGACCAGCGTCTCTTTGCGCGACCGGTCGCCGCGGTACATCGCGCCAATCTGAGGAATCGTCTGATGCGACTCGTCGATGAAGACGAGCATGTCCTTCGGGAAGTAGTCGAGCAGGCACGGCGGCGCCTCGCCCTCTTTGCGGCCCGACAGGTGGCGCGAGTAGTTCTCGATGCCGTTGCAGAAGCCGAGCTGTTCCATCAGCTCGAGGTCGTACATCGTCCGTTGCTCGAGCCGCTGGGCCTCGACGAGCTTGTTGCTGGCCTTCAGGAACGCGAGCCGCTCGCGAAGCTCTTCCCGAATGGTGACGATGGCGTTGCGGCGCTGCTCGGGCTCGGTGACGTAGTGGCTGCCGGGAAAGACGACGGCCTTCTGCAGGTTGAGAAGCTGAATGCCGCGCAGCGGGTCGAACTCGGTGATCTTCTCGACGGTGTCGCCGAAGAACTCGATGCGCAGCGCGCGTTCTTCTTCGTAGACGGGGAAGACCTCGACGACGTCGCCGCGCACGCGAAAGGTGCCGCGGTGGAAGTCGGCGTCGTTGCGCTCGTACTGGCACTCGACGAGCCGCTTGATGAAGGCGTCGCGGCCGATCTCTTCGCCAATCGCCGCGCGCACCGCCATCGCCAGGTACACGCGCGCCGTGCCGAGGCCGTAGATGCAGGACACCGACGCGACGATGATCACGTCATCGCGGGTGCGCAGCGAGTGCGTGGCCGAATGGCGCATGCGCTCGATCTCTTCGTTAATCGACGAGTCCTTCTCGATGTACGTGTCCGACGACGGCACGTACGCCTCGGGCTGGTAGTAGTCGTAGTAGCTGACGAAGTACTCGACCGCGTTGTTCGGGAAGAGCTCCTTGAACTCGCTGTACAGCTGCGCGGCCAGCGTCTTGTTGTGGGCGATGACCAGCGACGGCCGCCCGGTATTCGCGATGACGTTCGCCATCGTGAACGTCTTGCCGCTGCCCGTGACGCCCAGCAGCACCTGGTGGGGGTCGCCGCGCTTCACCCCTTCGGTCAGCTCGCCGATCGCCCGCGGCTGGTCGCCTTGCGGCGTGTACTGGCTGACGAGCTCGAACGCACCCATGGCGAAGTTGTGTAGCAAGCGCAGCGCAGCGGCGCACGCCCGTTCAGGTGATGACGCTGACAGCGTTCTGTCAGGGTTTGACGTCGGCCAGCGCCTTCAGGCGCGGCCCTTCGAACTCGTCGCCCTTGTTCCAGACGGGCATCTTCGGGGCGTTGGCGACATCGACGCCCAACTGGAAATAGAGGGTGACGTCGTCGACGGCGCCGGCGAGCTCCCACGTGGGCAGCAGTTGGTCGGACGGCTGGTGGTAGTGCTCGTCTTCCCACTGCTCGCGCATCTTCTTGCCCCAGCCTTCAGGCTTGCCGACGTACTCGTTGCCGCTGGAAAAGTAGGCCGCCGGCACGCCCCACTTGGCGAAGTTGAACTGGTCTGACCGGTAGAAGAACCCGCGGTCGGAAAGCTCGTCGGCCTTCACGACGCGGCCCTGCGCCTTTGCGTACTTGATGATCGTCTGGTCGACGTTCGACTTGCCGAGGCCGATCACGCTCACGTCCTTCGTCTTCCCCCAGATGTTGATGCCGTCGATGTTGATGTCGATCGCCATCTGGCCGACGGCGACGGGCGGGTGCTCGACGAGGTACTGCGAGCCCAGCAACCCCTGTTCTTCGGCGGCGACCGCAGCGAAGAGAATCGTGCGCTTCGGGGCCTTGCTCAACGACGCGAACGCGCGGGCGACCGTCAGCATCGCGGCCACGCCGGACGCGTTGTCGACGGCCCCGTTGTAGATGTCGTCTTCGCCCGGCTTCGCGCCTTCTTTCCGGCCGAGGTGGTCGTGGTGGGCGGTGTAGACGACCCATTCCTTCGACAGCTTCGGGTCTGATCCCGGAAGAATGCCGAGCACGTTCGAGGTGGTCTTCTTCTGCACGACGCTCTTGAACGAAGTCGAGACGGTGACGCCCAGGGGTACGGGCTTGAAGTCGCGGGTCAGCGCCGCGGCGCGAAGCACCTCGAGATCCTTGCCGCCCAGCGCGACGAGCCTTCGCGTCGCGTCTTCGGTGGTCCACGCCTTCATCTGCAGGGGCACCGCGCTGCTCGACGGCAGGTCGAACTGCTCACCCGCCCACGAGGTCTGCACGACCTGCCACGGGTAGCCCGCCGACGGCGTGGTGTGAATGATGATGCAGCCGGCGGCGCCCAGCTTCAGCGCCTTTTCGTACTTGTAGTCCCACCGGCCGTACCAGAGCCGGGTGCGGCCCGCGAACAGCGAAGGGTCGTTTTCCGGATCGTTGTTCATCACCAGCAAAACCTTGCCCTTCACGTCGAGGCCCTTGAAGTCGTCCCAGTCGTACTCGGGCGCCTGAATGCCGTAGCCGACGAACACGACTTCGGCGTTCTCGAGCTTCGACGACGTGGCCTGCGATCCGGCGACGGCGATGAACTCGTCCGAGTACTTCAGCGCGAGCTTCTGTTTCTGAGGGCCGGTGAACGCGAGCACCTCGGGGTTGCCGTTGACGCCGACGAGATCGAACTTCTGGTACCAGGTGCCGTTGGTGCCGGCAGGTTTGAGGCCCAGCGCTTCGAACTGCGCGGCGATGTACTGCTGGGCCAGCAGGTCGCCCTGGGTCGCGGGGCCGCGGCCTTCGAGCAGGTCAGACGCGAGGAAGGCGACGTGGCCCTTCATTTCGGCGCCAGTGATGAGCTTCGCGGCCTCTTTGTCGGTGCCGGCAACTGCGGTGGACGCCAGCAGGCACACGACGGACGCGGGCAGAATTCGCATCGCCCGCGTCTACCCCACTTTTGCTCAGGCCAGCACCTTCCACGTGGTGCCCTGCGGCGTGTCCATGCTCTCGACGCCCATCGCCTTCAGCTGATCGCGAATCAGGTCCGACGCCGCAAAATCCTTCCGTTCACGAGCGGCCTTCCGGTCGACCAGCAGCGCCTCGACCTTG
>JAYUXE010000637.1:0-1736 GCA_043753165.1 Archangiaceae bacterium
GCGCGAGAGATGTCGGGCTTGCGCTGCTTCGGGTCGTCTTTGGGAAGCGGCGTGAAGGCCAGCTTTCCGCCAGAGCCCGCGGCTTTGCGCACGGCCTCGGCGAACTGGACCATCGTGAGCTCGACGGGGTTCCCGATGTTGACGGGCTCGGTGACGTTCGAGAGCGCGAGGCGCACGAAGCCGTCGACCTCGTCGTCGACGTAGCAGAAGGCGCGGGTCTGCGAGCCGTCGCCGAAGAGCGTGAAGTCCTGGCCGCGCAGGGCCTGGCTGACGAACGCGGGGACGACGCGGCCGTCGTCGAGCCGCATGCGCGGGCCGTAGGTGTTGAAGATTCGAACGATGCGGGTCTGCACGCCGCGCTTGCGTTGAAACGCGGCGACCAGCGCCTCGCCGTAGCGCTTGGCCTCGTCATAGACGGCGCGCGGCCCGACGGAGTTCACGTTGCCCAGGTACGCCTCGGGCTGCGGGTGCACCAGCGGGTCACCGTAGATCTCGGACGTCGACGCCTGGAAGAAGACCGCCTTCTTGGCTTCAGCGAGCTCGAGGCCGTGCTGCGTGCCCAGCGAGCCGACACGCATCGTCTCGAGCCACAACGTCTCGTAGTCGAAGGGGGACGCGGGCGAGGCGAGGTTGAAGACGTAGTCGACGCCGCCTTCGACTTTCAGCGGCGTGCAGACGTCGTGGTGCTCGAAGCTGAAGCGGGCGTCTGTGCGAACGGGCGCGTGGTTGGCTTCGGCGCCGGTGCAGAGGTTGTCGAGCGAGAGGACGAAGGCGGCGCCGTCGGCGAGCAGGCGTTCGCAGAGGTGCGAGCCAAGAAATCCGGCCCCGCCCATCACCACCACCCGCTTGCCTTCCATCGTGCCCATTTCAGGCGCGGGCTATAGCGGGATTCTCAGAGGTCGTCGAAGGTCGACTGTCCGGGCAGCTGGCTTTTGTATTTCTCGAGGATGAGGTCGATGCCCTGGCGAATGTATTCAGCGACCGGGACTTTGGTCTTGGTGTTCAGCGCCTTGAGCAGTTCGTTCTGCTCGGGCGTGATGTAGATGGTGGTGCTGATCTTCTTGCGCGGCATGGACGTATGTGACGGTATGTCGAGTGTCACGGAGGTCAAAAAATGAGACGGATTGCGGTACTTCTCAGCTTCGCGCTGGTGGCGTGCTCTTCGAGCAAAGACGCACAGAAGGGCGACGGCAAGACCACGAATGAAGGCGGCTCGACCGGTGGTGGCAGCATCCACCAGAAGGTTCAGGGCAACGAGAAGGTCACCGAGTTCGATCTCAACGGGGACAAGCGCCCGGACGTCTGGACCTTCACCGTGCCGGGCAAGACGCCTGACGGAAAGGACTACGACCGCATCTCGCGCAAAGAGCTGGACCTGAACTGGGACGGCAAGGTCGACGTCGCGCGGGCGTACGACGAGAAAGAGCAGATTGTGAAGGAAGCGCTCGACCTGGATTTCGACGGGAAGATCGACCAGGTCAACTTCTACGAGAAGGGCGTCATCGTCCGAAAGGAATCGGACCTCTCGTCGTCGGGCAAGCCGTCGCTGTGGAAGTTCTACGAGAAGGGCAAGCTCGTGCGGAAAGAGCGCGACACGAACGGTGATGGCCGGGTCGACTACTGGGAATACTGGGAAGGCGACCAGGTCGACCGCGTCGGTGAAGATCTCGATGGCGACGGCAACGTCGACAAGTGGACGAAGAACCCGAACAGCGAAAGCTGATCGACGGCCTAGT
>JAYUXE010000638.1:0-1736 GCA_043753165.1 Archangiaceae bacterium
CAGATTCTTTCGCCGCGGATGCTCGCGAACCTCACCGTCAACTTCACCGAGCAGTACGGGTTCCTCGCCACGTCCTACGGCTTCGTCCGCGTGACACCCGGGCCGCACTCGCCGTTCGGGTACGAGTACGACCGTTACGAGATCGCTCCGCCGCAGCGCCATCGTGGCTCGGCGACCCTGCGGGTGAAGCGCGCGCTCGATGCCGAGACGTCCGTCGAAGGCTCGTACCGCTTCTACGCCGACAGCTGGGGCATTCAGGGCAACACCGCCAACCTCATCTTCACGCGCTACCTGTTCAATCGCGCGATGGCCGTTTCGCCTGGCTACCGCTTCTACGTGCAGACGCCCGCATGGTTCTACGGACGCCGCGCGAAGGAAGACACGCTGTTCGCGACGTCGGATCCGGACCTCGGCCGCTTCTTCGGCCACATGGCATCGCTGAACTTCCGCTTCCCCAACGTGCGCTTCCTGTGGCTCGCGGACTACGACGTCGGCGTGAACTTCTACCACCGCACCGACGGCATCGAGATGCTCTGGCTCACGGTCGGCTTCGACCTCGCGTACTGGCCCAAATGACGACTCGCGTTCTTTTCGTCGCGGCGCTGCTGCTCGCCGGCTGCAAGACGGCACCCGAGGTCGCTGCCAATCCAGCGCTCGCGTTCACCGCGGCGAAGATCGGGGGCGGCGAGCAGGTGTTCGACCCTGGCGCGCTTGCGCACCCGACGCTGCTCGTCTTCTGGGCCAGCTGGTGCGCGACGTGTAAGGCCGAGCTTCCTGAAGTGCTCGAGCTTCAGCGATCGAAGCAGGGCCAGCTGGACTTCATCGGCGTCTCCGTCGACGAAGAGACCGCGAAGGCCGAAGGGTACGCGCAGGAAGCGAAGCTGCCGTACCCGAACGTGCTCGACCCGAACTTGAGGGTCGCGGATCTGTTCAAGGTGAAGGGCACGCCGAGCTTCGTGTTGATCGATCGCAATGGCGAAGTGAAGCAGGTGTCGACGGCGATCGATGGGCCGCTGTTGTCGGCGATCGCGCTGGCCGTGCAGTGAGGGCAGGGTGGGTGCTGTGGCTGCTGGCCGGATGTTCGGCCGTCCCCGTGGCGCCTTCCGGTGCGGATCCCGTCGTCGAGCTCGACGCGACGGCGATGGGCACCGAGATCCAGGTCGTCATTCGCGCCGAAGCGGCCACGCGGCCCGCGGCCTTGAAGGCAGCCCACGACGCGGTCGCCGAGATCGTTCGCATCGAGGCACGGATGACCGACTGGAACGAGTCCAGCGAGCTGTCGGCCGTCAATCGCGCCGCCGGCGATGCGCCCGTGAAGGTGTCGGCCGAGCTGCTCGGGTTGTTGCAGCGCAGCAAGCAGATGTCCGAAATCACCAGCGGCGCGTTCGACATCACCTACGCCGGAGCCGGCCAGTTCTGGGACTTCAAGGCGCGGCCTCCCCACGTGCCTGCCCCCGACGTCATCGCAAAGGCGATCGCGTTCATCGACTACCGCGAGATGAAGCTCGACTCGGAAGCCAGCACTGCCTTCCTCACGAAGAAGGGCATGCGCATCGGGCTCGGCGGAATCGCGAAAGGGTACGCAGTCGACTGCGCCAGCGAGCTCATTCGTAAGGCCGGCTTCAAGAACCACGCGGTCAAGGCGGGCGGCGACATGAAGGTGTCGGGCCGGTGGGACAAGAAGCTCTGGAGCGTCGCCATTCGCGATCCCCGCGACCGCGCCAACGTCGTCGGCG
>JAYUXE010000639.1:0-9804 GCA_043753165.1 Archangiaceae bacterium
CGCGACAACCACCGCCCCGATGAGCTTTCGGGCGGCGAGATGCAGCGGGTCGCCGTCGCGCGCGCCCTGCTCACCGAGCCCGCCCTGCTGCTGGCCGACGAGCCCACCGGCAACCTCGACTCGCGCACCGGCGTCGAGGTGCTGAAGCTGATTCGCGAAGCCACTTCGGCCCGCAATCTGACCGTGGTGATGGTGACCCACGACCCGCGCGCCGCCGAAGTGGGCGACCGCATCGTTCGTCTCGCCGACGGTTCCATCATCGGCGACGAGCTGCTGCGGTCTGCGGCCGCCTGATGCTCGCGCTCCTTCGGCTCATCTCGCTTCGGCACATCTTTCTCTCGCCGCTTCGCAGCGCCATCACCGTGCTCGGCATCGCAGTGGGCGTCGCGACGATGGTCGGCATTGCCGCCATCAACACCTCGGTGATGGACGCGTTTCGTTCGACCATCGACACCATCGCGGGCAAGGCCGACCTCACCGTCGCCGGCACGCCCATCGGCTTCGACGACTCGCTGCTCGAGAAGGTGCAGCAGACCCCGGGCGTCACCCACGCCGCCGCGAGCCTCACGGCCATCGCTCCGGTCAAGGGCTCGCCGGGCGAGAGCCTGTACGTGATGGGGGTCGACCTGCTCGACGACGGGTTCTTCCGCACCTACGAAGGCGTCGATCGCGACGTGGGCCAGATGGCCGACGATCTCGAGTTCCTCAACTCGACCGATCGCATGCTGGTCAGCGAAAGGTTCGCCAAAGAGCACGCGCTGAAGACGGGCGACACCTTCACCCTGCTCACCACCGCTGGGGCCACCGACTTCGTCATCCACGGGCTGCTGAAGGAAACCGGCCCCATCAAGGCCTTCGGCGGCAGCGTTGGCGTGATGTACCTCGGCTCGGCGCAGGCGGCCTTTCAACGCGGTCGGAACATCGACCGCATCGACGTCGCGCTCGACCCGAAGCTCGGCAACGACGTGGTGAAGCAGCGCCTCGAAGCGATGGTCGAGCCGGGAATGAAGGTCGACCGCCCCGAACGCCGCGGCCAGAGCGTCGAGAAGATGATTCGCAGCTTCCAGCTCGGCCTCAACCTCGGCTCGGGCGTCGCGCTGCTGGTGGGCGTCTTCCTCGTCTACAACACCGTCGCGATCGGCGTCGTCCAGCGCCGCCGCGAGATTGGCACCCTGCGCGCCCTGGGGGCCACCCGCTTCCGCATCCGGGCCCTCTTCACCCTCGAAGCCGGCGTGCTCGGCTTCTTCGGCACCCTCGTCGGCATCCCCCTGGGCACCGTCGTCGCGCGCCTCGCGATCAGCTGGGTCGCCGGCACCATCTCGTCCATCTACATCCAGGTGAACGCCAAAGACGTCTTCGTCGGCCCTCAGGAAATGGCGATGGGCGCCGCGCTCGGAATTCTAGGCAGCGTCTTCGCCGCCCTGCGCCCGGCCATCGTCGCGTCCAGCGTTCAGCCCGTCGAAGCGCTGCGCCGCGACGTCGCCGCAGGTGCCGACATGGCCAACCTGAAGTCGTGGCCCACGTTCCTCGCCATCGTCCTCGCGCTGCTCATCTACCCGATGACGCTGTTGCCCCAGCCGGCCGAGAACTTCCCCCTGGGTGGCTACCTCGCGATGTTCCTCATCATGATGGTGACGACGCTGGTGTCGCCCCTGATGCTCCGCGCGTTGCAGCGCGTCTACCAGTGGCCCAGTGAACGCGCGCTCGGGATTCCCGGCCGCCTCGCCGCCGACAACTTCGCCCGCGCCCCCGTTCGAACCGCCGTGCCCGTCTCGGCCCTGGCCATCGGAGTCGGGATGACCATCTGCATCGCGGGCTTCGTCGGCTCGTTTCAGAAGAGCTCAGAGAAGTGGATTGATCAGTCGATTCCCGCCGACCTCTTCGTCACCAGCTCGGCGAAGGTGGGCGGCGTTCAGAACACGCCAATGAACGCGGATCTGCGTGAGCAAATCGAAGCGATGGCCGGCGTGAACAAGGTCGACATGATTCGCATCTACCCGGCCGACGTGCTCGGGCTGCGCATCTACATCGTCTCGCTCGACCCCGAGATCTACCACCTGCGCGGCAAGCCCGAGATCATCGACGGCGCGCTGCCCACTCCCGAAGAACGCGCGAAGGGCTACGTCACCGTCAGCGAAAACCTCGCCCGCCGCCGCGACCTGCGCCGCGACTCGACCTTCACGATGGACAGCCCGACCGGCACGCACACCTACCGCGTCGCCGCCGTCATCACCGACTACAGCTCGGACCAGGGCACCGTGTTCATGGATCGCCGGTATTTCACCCGCGACTTCAACGATCGCCTGGTCGACACCTTTCAGATTTATATGAAGGACCAGAGCCGCATCGAAGACGTGCGGCGCGAGATCAACGAAAAGTTCGGCGCCAAGCACGACCTGTACGTGCTCTCGAACGTCGAACTGCGGAAAGAAGCGTACGACCTCGTCGGTAACGCCTTCTCGGTCACCTACGCGATGGAAGCCGTCGCCGTGATGCTCGCACTTCTCGGCGTCATCAACACCCTGCTCGCCGCCGTGCTCGATCGCACCCGCGAAATCGGCCTGCTGCGTGCCATCGGGGCCGCTCGGTCTCACGTGGTGAAGCTCTTCATCGGCGAGGCCGCGTTGATCGGGCTCACCGGGGGCGCCATCGGCACCGCGCTCGGCTACGCCCTGGGCTTCACCCTCACCAAAGTCGTCGGCGTGCAGTCGACCGGGTGGAACTTCCCCTTCATCTTCCCCCTGGCGCTTGCCCTTCAGATGCTGGCCGCTTCGACAATTTGTGCAGTGCTGGCCGGCATCTACCCCGCTCGCCGGGCCGCCGGCCTCGACGTCGTGGAAGCCCTCGCCTACGAGTGAGTCACAACAGGGCTATAGTCCTGCAGCTGCAATGAGCTCTGTTCCTTTCCGCATCCTCGTCGTCGAGGACGAGCCCGTCATTCGCGAGCTCGTGCGGAGCATGCTCACCGACGAGGGCGTCACCGTCGAAGTGGCCGAGAACGGGGTCGAAGGCCTGAAGCTTGCCCGCAGCTCGAAGTTCGACCTGATTCTTCTGGACGTGGTGCTGCCCCAGATGGACGGCATCACCGTCTGCCGCCTGCTGAAGGCCGACCCGTCGACCGCCTCGGTTCCACTGCACATGCTCACGGCCAAGGCGAAGAAGACGGACGTCGAAGCCGCGACGCGCGCGGGCGCCAACGGCTACATCCACAAGCCCTTCCGCGGCGCCGAGCTGATGGACCTCGTCGCCTCGCTGCGAACCAAGCCCGCCGTTTAACCTACGGCAGTCGCGGGTGAAGAAAGCGCGCGAGCGCGAACATGTCTTCCCAGTCGAGCTGCGCGAACTCGAGCGCCACCCGGCCTGCCTCGCGCCACTTCACCTTCGCTTCGGTGATGACGTGCTTGTCGTCGGGCAGTGGAATCGCCAGCGTCACGCGATCGGCGAGGTCCGGAAACTCACCCTGCAGGCAGAGACCCGCCATCGAAAGGTCCGTCGACCGGGCGGAAACGGCTTTCCCGTTCAGCTTCAGCTTCACCACGAGGTGCGCCCCGACGCGGGGGTGGAATCGGGTGGCAACGGCTTCTCCAGTCATCGTCTGCATCATGGCGTCCTCGGGAAATGGGTGACAGGTCTGAAGCAGTGTTGATCACGATGTTGCACTCGCAACTTTTGCAGCGGCGCCGCGCGTTTCTTGACTTAAAGGACTTCAGGTGGCGGCCCCGACGACAGCGCTCGTGTGTTCCGGCGGCGGTGCCCGTGGTGCGTACGAGGCCGGCATCATCAAGTACCTGCGCGAAGAGCTGCCGTCTTCGGTTCGGCCGCACGTTCACTTCGACGCGATTTGCGGCACGTCTGTCGGAGCCATCACCAGCTGCTTCCTCGCCGCCAGCGCCGACGCGCCGGGCGAGCAGGGCCGCCGCCTCTGCGACTTCTGGACGGCGCTTCAGCTTGAGAAGGTCTACCGGGTCGACGGCGAAGACCTCTGGACCATCACGCGGAAAATCTGGAACCTGGCCCGCGAGGAAGACCGCCCGCAAGGCTGGCGCCTGTACGACCTGCTGCACCTGGCTCCGCTGGAAGAGATGGTGCGCACGCAGATTCCCTGGGCGCGCATCTCGGCCAACCTCGCCCGTGGCAACCTTTCCGCGCTCTCTGTCTCGACCACCCGAATCGTCGACGGGAAGACGGTCGTCTATGTGCAGCGAAAGGAAGGTGGCATTCCCCCCTGGAGCCGCGACCCGTTCACCGAAGCGCGCGAAGCCGTGGTGGGCCCCGAGCATGCCCTGGCCTCGGCCGCGATTCCGATGCTCTTCAAGTCGGTGAAGATTGGCGACGAATACTTCTGCGACGGCAGCGTCCGGCAGAACACGCCGCTGTCCCCTGCCCTTCGCCTCGGCGCCGAACGCGTCTTGATTCTTTCGCTGCGCCACAAGCCTTCGGGCCCCGTGCCGCCGCCGCGCCCGATGGCCACCTACCCGTCGACCCCCGTGCTGATGGGCAAGGTGCTGAACGCGCTGATGCTCGACCACACCGAATACGACCTCGATCGCATGCGCCGCTTCAACGCGATTCTGGACACCGGCGTGAAGACGTTCGGGCCCGACTTCCTGCCGCAGATGAACCAGACCGTCATTCAGATGCGCGGCCAGCCGTACCGGCGCGTGAAAGACCTGGTCATCCGGCCCTCGCGCGACCTGGGTGAAATCGCTGCCGCCCAGGCCAAAGGCAAACGGCTCGTCAACGAGAAGTCCGGTTTTCCAACCCGAATGCTGCAGCGGCTCACGCAGAGCCAGCTGTTCACCTCGGCCGACCTGGCCAGCTATCTGCTCTTCGACGGCGACTACGCCGCCGCCTTGATTGCCCTCGCGATGGAAGACGCGCACGCGCAGCGGGAAGCGCTGATCGCCTTCTTTGATCCCGATTCGCGACCGGCGGCATCTCCCGCTTGAGACGCCCGCCCTCGGGCGGCGCACTGTGGTTGCGGCAGGTTACGGGCGGCACGCCCACTGAAGTAGCGCTGCTCCGTCAACCCGTCTCACCCGGAGCCCGCCATGGACAACAACCACATCGACCGCATCTCCATCACCCCCACCGTTGCACGCCAGACCCCGAAGAACGACTTCGGCACCGTGTTGAACAACTCGGTGAACGGCGTGCTTCGCACCGGCGCCCTCGTCGGCTCGCTGACGGGAATGCCAATCATCAGCAGCGCAGTGTCAGCGGTGTCGGCGCTGGTCAACGGCCAGAACACGGTCAGCAGCAGCGCCGCAGCGTCGGGCACGATCAACCTCGGGGGTGCCGGCGGGCAAGCAGGCGGGGTCCACACCGTCGGCGGCGGCATCACCAACATCACGGGCGTCGGCTCGACGGTGGGCACGGGTGGCCTGACGCGTTCGACGGGGAGCTCGGGCGTCGAGCCCGCGGGCATGAACGACATGCTCTCGGGGATGAGGGCCGAAGCCGACCGGTCGATGATGGTGCAGATGCAGATGCAGAACGAGAGCCGTGAGTACAACACCCTCACGAACATCTTGAAGCTGCGTCACGACTCGGCGAAGGCCGCCATCAACAACATCCGCTGAGGCACGCCATGGCAATCCAGGGCATCGGTGCAGCAGGGGTCGGGGGCGTCAGCGGAGCAGCCGCTCCGCAGAAGGCGGGGGCGCAGTCATTCAGCAAGGCGCTCAAGGGGCAGGTCGGCAGCACCGCGGCTCACCCGCGCGGCGAAATGGCGCCGCTGAAGGCGCAGAACCCGCAGCGCGCGGAGACACGGTCGAAAATCGAAGGCGGCAAGAGCCATGTGCAGGGGGCGCGTGCGCCGCAGCCCAGCGCGCAGACGCAGCCGCCCAAGGCGCTGGAGCCCGCGAAGATGATGGACCACGTCGCCGCAGCGCAGAAGCGCATGGACGCGGTGCTCGAGCTGGCCCAGTCGGGAAAATCATTCACTCCCGCCGAGCTGCTGTCGCTGCAGACCCAGATGTACCGCGCCAGCCAGGAGCTCGATCTGGCCGGCAAGGTCGTCGAGAAGGCGACCGGCGGTGTGAAGCAGATCCTTCAGACCCAGGTTTGATTTTTTCCTCCCCCAGAGGTCCTTCGATGAAACGCCTTGTCCTCGTCGTTCTCGCCGTCTTCGCCAGCGCCTGCCGGTCACAAATTCAGCACGGCCTCGACGAGCGAGACGCCAACGAAGCCATCTCTGCGCTGGTGGCCCGCGGCTTCGATGCGCGCAAGGTGCCCGAGAAGGGCAAGAAGCCCACCTGGGCGATCGAGCTCGACGATGACCACGCCACCGACGCGCTCCGCGTGCTCACCGAGCTCAAGCTGCCACGCCCGGCCCGCACCACCACCCGCGAGGTGACTTCTCAAAGCAGCCTCATCGAGACGCCCGGAGCCGAACGGCTGCGCCAGCTCGAGGCACTCGAGGGCGACATCGAACAGATGATCGAAGGCATGGACGGCGTCGCTTCCGCCGGCGTCGAGCTCGTCGTGCCCGCGGCGCCACGTCCCGGCCAGCCCATCGTGCCGTCGAAGGCGTCGGCGTTGATTCGCGTTCTGCCGCCGGCCTTCGAACGCCTTCAGCAGCAGCAGACCGCCATTCGCGCGTTGATTGCCGGCTCGGTAGACGGGCTCAAGTCCGATGACGTGGTGGTGCTCATCGACGTGGTGTCGAGCCAGGTGACGACGCCGGTGGTGGTGGTCGCAACCAGCGATCGCCTGCGCGTGGTGGTGATCGCGATGGGCCTGTCGCTGAGCGCGCTCGCCGCTGCGCTGGTGGCGATGGGGCTCAAGCTTCAGCGCCGCAAGACGTCGGCCGCGGCGATGGCGCCCACGGAGCCCGCCTCGCCTGCGGTCGTCGCGGTGGCCCCGGCCGCTGCGGCCCCTTCGCCCGCGCCGGTTCGCCGTTCGCCGACGCCTCAGCAGCGGCCGGTGGTGAACCCCAACGTTCAGCGCCGCATCGGGTAATCGACCCATGAAACGCGACTTCGAACCGACCCTGCCCGAGCCCACCGTGCGGATGCGCCCCGAACGGGCCCCGCCGGAAAAACTCAGGCCCGTCCCGGCCGCGGCGCCCAAAGGCTTCGCTGAACGGCTGGCGCTCTTCGTCACTGGCGTCGACCGCAACCGCGCTGAAGCGCTGCTGTCGGGTCTTGCCGGCGTCAACGAGAAGCGCGCCATCAACGCCGCCCGCGACTTGAGCAGGCTCGACTCGGCCACGCGACAGGGACGGCTGGCCGTCGCTTTCGGTGCCCACCCCAAATCGGCCGAGCGGCTCAAAGAGCTCGTCGCGCGCGCGAGCCCCACGATGAAGGTCGCCATCTTCCGCAGGCTCTCGCCGTGGCAGCAGTCGCTGTTTCCAAGCCTCAAGGATGGGGTCGAGGGTGAGATGCCCCCAGCCATGGAAGAGCTCGCCGAACGCCTGATCCGCGAAGCGACCCGATAGTCCTTCTCGCGAGACGCACGGCAGGTGGACCAGAGCCTGTCAAATCAATCACTTACGACTGGCAGGGGGCGTGAAGTGTAGCTGTCTCATGTTCGACGCTGAGACGGTCACCACGGAAGTCGGCCCCACCGCAAAGCCGGTCACCGCCACCCGCCGCATCTCGCCGCTGAAGCGCCCCGCCGCCCGCCGCCTCACCCGCGCGCACCTCAACCTCGCGCGCCGCCCCGCAGTGGGTCAGGCCGGGGTCGAAGCGCTCGCCCTCATCTCGACGCAGCTGACGCAGTCGCTGGGCACGCCCGTCGCGCTCGAAGGCCACGTCACCGACGCGGCGATCAACCCCTTCGGAGGCCTCTCGAAGTACTCGGCGTTCGCGCTCATCGAGCTCAGCGCACTCGGCCAGCTGGGCGTGCTGGAGCTCGATCTGCTGACGCTGAACGTTCTGCTGGCGCGGGTCGCGGGCAGCCCGGCGCGCATGTCGGCACCCACCCGCCTCACCCAAGTCGAAGAAGCGGCGTTCGGCTGGCTCTGCCTGTCGGCGCTGGCTTGCCTGCGTTCGGTCGAGCTGTTGCAGAAGCAGTTCGGCCCCCGCCTGCTGGCCGTCTACATCGAGCGTGGCGAGATTCTCGAGCGCGTCGACTGCCGCGTTCGCCACGTCGCGGTCGAGCTGAAGGTCTCGGTGGGCGAGACGGTGGGTGCAGCCCGCCTGCTGCTGCCGGCTCCGGGGTGTGACTCGGCGATTGGGGCTGTGCCCGAGCAGCTGCCGGCAGAGATCGCGCCCGAAGTTCTCGCGGCCGGCATCACGGTTCGCAGCTTCTTCGGCCGCTGCGTGCTCGACGCCCGCGACATGGCCGGCCTGCAGCTGGGCGATGTCGTCATTCTTTCGGGCGTCGCGGCTGGCACCGGCCCGTTGACCGGGCCTGCCCGCCTGGTGACCTCGACCTTCGAGCTGCACGGCCGATTCTCTGCTGACGGTTTCACCCTCACCCGCGCCGAGACGCGCGCCACCTCTCTTCCCCAGGAGCCCACCTTGAAGCTCAAAGACGACGCTGTTCCCTCGCTGCCGGTCGAAGTCGAAATCGAGCTGACGCGCCTTCGCATCAGCATCGCCGAGCTCGCCACCCTGCGCCCCGGCGCGGTGCTGGCCCTTCGCATCGGGGTCAACGAGCCGGTGACCCTTCGCGTCGGCGACCGTGCGGTCGCACGGGCAGAGCTGGTCGACATCGAAGGCGAAATCGGCGCCCGCATCCTCGGACTCGTGAAGTGAACGCCTTCGACCTGGAGAACAAGATGACTCCCCGCACCAAGTTGATTGCTGCCTCGGTCGCACTGACGGCCCTGATTGCGATGGCCACCTTTCGCGGTGTCTCGGCGACTGCCGCCGCCCGGGCAGCTCTGACGCTGGCCGCGCTGGGCGGCATCGGCTGGTGGTGGCTGCGGTCGCAGAAGCTCGCCCCGTCGAAGAAGTTCCAGCTGGCGCCGCGCATGTCGGTCGTCTCGCGCGCCGGCCTGTCGCAGCGCACGGGCCTCGCGCTGGTCGAGGTCGATGGAAAATCCTTCCTGGTCGTCCACGGCGATGGCTACGCCGAGATTTGCTCGACGGTCGCCGACAAGAAGACGGCCCCGCGCGCCCGCCGCGCGACCGACGACCTGCCGCCGTTTCCGGAAGGTGCGCGATGAAAGCCGTCGCGGTTGCGGCGGTGGAGCAGGCATCGATGGCCAGCGCCCCGGTTCCGATGATGGTGATGCTCGCGGTGATGGCGCTGGTGCCGTTCGCGATTCTGATGCTGACGAGCTTCTCGAAGATCGTCGTGGTGCTGTCGATTGCACGGTCGGCGCTGGGCACGCAGCAGGCGCCGCCCACGATGGTGCTCACGGGCCTGGCTGCGGTGCTCAGCGCCCACATCATGGCGCCGGTGGTCGAGCGCATGATGGAGAAGGGCAAAGACGCCTACAGCGAGACGGCGTCAGCGAAAGAGCTGCTGTCGGCCGCGGCGCTGGTGGCCGAGCCGATGCGCGAGTTCCTGATCAAGCATGGCAGCCCCGAAGAGCGGGCGCGCTTCGCCGACATGGCGCGTGAGCTGCGGCCGGACTCCGACGCGAAGCACGTCAGCGAGGAAGACCTCACCGTCATCGTCCCCGCCTTCGTCCTCACCGAGCTCAAAGAGGCCTTCATCATCGGGTTTTTGATCTTCCTGCCCTTCCTCGTGCTCGACATGCTGGTGGCGAACGTCTTGTTGGCGCTGGGAATGCAGACCTTGTCGCCGAGCCAGGTGAGCTTGCCGTTCAAGATTCTTCTCTTCGTCGCGGTCGATGGCTGGGCGCTTCTCTCGCGCGGTCTGATTCTGGGGTACCGATAATGGGCC
>JAYUXE010000640.1:0-4350 GCA_043753165.1 Archangiaceae bacterium
TCGGCGGGCGTCTTCACCGGCGGCAGCCGCGCCAACAGCGACGGAGCGACCACCACCTTCTGCTCGAATTCCCCCACCCGTGTCGCCGCCATCGTCGAATCGCTCAGCCAACCCAGCCGAAACGCGACGTCGATGCGCTCGGCGACCAGGTCGACGGTTGCCTCTCGCACCACGAGGTCGACGCTCACCTTCGGGTACAGCTGCAGAAACGCGCTCAGCTTCGCGGCAAAGGGCCCAATCGCGTAGTCGACCATCGTCGTGATGCGCAGCTTCCCTTCGGGCTCGTGCTTCAACCCCTGCAGCCGCACCGCCAGCGCCGCCGCCTCGTCGGCCACCCGCCGGCAGCCCTGGTAGTAGACCTCGCCCGCCTCGGTGAGCATCAGCTTCCGCGTCGTGCGCTGCATCAGCCGCACGCCCAGCTCTTCTTCCAGCGCGGTGACGTGCTGGCTCACCATCGATTTGGTCAGTACCAGCACGCGCGCCGCCGCGGTGAACGAGCCCTGGTCGACCACCGCCGCGAACACCGCCATTCGGTTGAGGTTCATCGGCGCTCTGACCATCGTTCAGTCATGCTGAACAGTCTGTTCCGAAGCGGCCGGTTGTCCAACCGCGCGGCGCTGCTATTTTGCGCTTCGTCGAAACCACCCGCTGTCTGGAGAAACAAACCGCCATGAAGTCCATCGTCCTCTCGCTGCTCGTCGCCACCACCGCCGTTGCCGGACCCCTGAAGGCCGAGGTGTTCACGGCTTCACCGGGGGCGTTTCTCGTCACCTCGACGCTGGTGTCGGGTGAGAAGGACGCGATCCTCTTCGACGCGCAGTTCACCCTGGCCGAGGCGCACCGGCTGGCGGCGATGGTGCTCGAGTCGAAGAAGAACCTGAAGACCATCTTCATCACGCACGGACACCCCGACCACCTGCTGGGGCTCGAGGTGCTCAAGGCGCAGTTTCCGAAGGCAGAAATCCTGACCTCGCCGGCGGCGCTGGAAGAGATGAAGGCCGCGATTCCGGGAAAGGTCGCGTACTGGGGGCCCATCTACGGGGCGAACCTCACCTCGGCCCCCGTGCTGCCCAAGGCGTTCGCGGGTGATTCGCTGGAGCTCGAAGGCGAGAAGCTCGAGCTCATCACGCTGCAGCCCGGTGAAAGCGAAGCCGCGACCGCGGTGTGGATTCCGTCCATCAAGACGCTGATTGCCGGCGACCTCGCGTACAGCAACGTGCACGTCTGGCTCGCCGACGCGAACGCCGGGCGCCGCGACAACTGGCTGGCGAGCCTCGCCAAAGTGAAGGCGCTGAACCCCACCACCGTCATCGCGGGCCACGAAGCGCCGAACGCGAAGCGCACGCCGGCCGTGCTCGACGAGACTGCCGGCTACATCAAGGACTTCAACGCCGCAGTCGCGTCGTCGAAGACGCCCGAAGAGGTCGCGAAGAAAATCACCGCGAAGCACGGCAAGCGCCAGCTGCCCGTCATCCTCGACATCGCGTCGAAGTCTGCAGTGAAGCCTTAGCGCCGCAGCCGGTCGGGCCGTCGCGACGCCTGCAACGGCGCCTTCGCGACGGCTTCGACTTTTTCGATGAAGGCATCGCGGGCGGCATTGAGGTCGGCGAGGGCGCCGATGAGAAACGCTCCGGCGAAGTTGGTCTCGGACGGTGGCGGAATCCACTTCGCGAGCTTGACGGGAGCTTCCTTCAACGCCGCGTCGATGCCTTCCGTCGCTTCCAGCGGTGGAGCGATGAGATACGCCATCGCGTCGCCTGCCTTCACTCCGGCCTGCGGCGACAGGTACGTGCCCGTCTCGGCGATGACGTGCGCGAGAAATGCGGGTGGGTTCTCGCCTTCGAAGGTCTGAAAGCGGACTTCTTCGCGAAGGCAATTGCGAAGGGCCCACAGCGCCTCGGCGACTTCGTCGGGGTCGACGCCGGCGACGATGCCCATCACCTCGCCCGAGAAGGGACCGCTGGCCACCTTGCTGCCGGCGTAGAAGCTCTGGCCGAACAGCACCTCGACGTTCGCGAACTTGGTGCAGTGGTCGAGCGCGACGTACAGCGAATCATCCTGGTCGCAGGTCACGAGCCCGATGCTCTTGTGCTTCACGGGGTCGAGCTTCAGGGCCTCGGCCAGCTGGGAGTCGACGGCGTCGATCTGCCGGCAGGCGAGCAGCTTCGGCCACAGGTCGATCACCGCGGACGCACCAGGTGCAGCCCACCGCCGCCGGCATCGAACGTGCGCCGCATCAACGCCGCGCATTCTTTCGCCGCGACCAGCAAAGGCAGCCCGAGCGGGCGGATGTTGCTGAGGCAGTTCTTTTCCGAGTTGTCCTGGTTCAGCCGCGGCTTGAACGCCGTGTAGATGGACAGCGAGTCGCCGGTGCCGAGGCCGGGACGTTCACCGACGAGGATGATGGTCGAACGTGCCTGCGTGAGCGCTCCAATCTCGTCTTGCACGCCGATGCGGGCGAAGCGGACGAACAGGGGCTTGCCGACGGTGAGGCCAACGGCGGTGAGCTCTTTGACGAGCGCGGGGACGAGCTGTTCACCCTGCTCGAGAATGGCCCAGGCGGCGAGCCCGTCGGCGGCGATGAGCTGCACGTCGACTCCGCGGGTGGCTTCGGTTTCGACGCGCTTGCGGCTCGCGTCATCGAGGCGGCGCCCGTGTTCGGGGTACAGCAGGTAATCCTCTTTGCTGGTGGCGCGGGTGGAAAGGGGGATGGCTCCGAGTTTCTGGGCGAAGTCGTCGGGCACTTCGCTTTGCACGGCGTCGAGGGCGATGGCGTGCTCGGCGCGAAGGCCGACGTAGACCTTGGTGAGGTAACGGGTGCCGGTGCGGCCCTGAAGGATGCGGGCGGGCGTGTGGCCGGCGATGCGCTTGAGCTCGCGTTCGTCGCGGGGCGGGTTCACCTTCACGACGCGCGGGGTGCAGCCGTCGACGCACGCTTCCTCGGGGACGACGGCCTTTCGCGGCATGGGCTCGCCAATCTTCTCGAGCTCTTCCTTCAAGACCTTGCGAACCAGCGTCTCGAGCTCGGTCATCGGCGCGGCCCCGTGGCGAAGAGGCTTGCGTCACCGGCGCGGGCGGTGAGCTTGCCGTTGCGCCAGATGCCCATCGATTCCATCCACGCCTCGAATTCCGGAGCGGGCTTCAGCTTCAGCAGCTCTCGCAGCGCCGCGTTGTTGTGAAAGGAAGTGGTCTGGTAGTTTAGCATCACGTCGTCGCCCATGGGGATGCCCATGAGGTAGTTGACGCCAGCCATCGCGAGCAGCATCTCGAGATTTTCCTGGTCGTTTTGATCGGCGTTCGCGTGGTTCGTGTAGCAGGCGTCGCAGCCCATGGGGATGCCGAGCAGCTTGCCCATGAAGTGGTCTTCGAGGCCGGCGCGGGTGATTTGTTTCGCGTCGCGCAGGTATTCGGGGCCGATGAAGCCGACGACGCTGTTGAGCAGGAAGGGTTGGTAGCGGCGGGCGAGGCCGTACGCGCGGGCTTCCATGGTGACCTGGTCGGTGTCGTGGTGCGCGTTGGCGGACAGCGCGGTGCCTTGTCCGGTCTCGAAGTACATGACGTTGGGGCCCTGCGCGGTGCCTTCGCGGCGGGTCATGTCGGCGGCTTCGTCGAGCAGCTTCACGCTGATGCCGAAGTTCTTGTTGGCGCCTTCCGAGCCGGAGATCGACTGGAACATCAGGTCGAGGGGGGCTCCCTTTTTCTCGATCGCCTCCATCTGCACGGTCAGGTGGGCGAGGACGCAGTTCTGCGTGGGGACGCGGAAGCGGCGCATCAGGTCTTTGGTGGCCTTGAGGATGTCGGCGCACTTCTCGATGTCGTCGGAGGAAGGGTTGACGCCGATGACGGCGTCGCCGTTGCCGAAGCTGAGGCCGTCTTTGACGGCGGCGAGGACGCCTTCGACGTCGTCGCGGGGGTGGTTGGGCTGAAGGCGTGAGCTGATGCGGCCGTCGAGGCCGATGGTGTTGTTGCAGCGGGCGGTGACGCGAATCTTGCGGCCGGCCATCACGAGGTCGAGGTTCGACATCAGCTTCGCGGCGGCGGCGGCCATCTCGGGGCTCAGGCCGGGCGAGGCTTCGTTGATCTGTTCGCCGGTGGTGGCGCTGTCGAGGATCCACTCGCGCAGCTCGGCGACGGACCAGCCGCAGACCTTGCGGTACGCGCGGTCGGCTTGCGGCTTCTGCAGGTCGTCTTCGATGACGCGGGTGACTTCGTCGATTTCGTAGGGGACGGAAGGTGACTCGCGCAGCTCGCGCAACGTGACGTCGGCGAGCACGAGCTTCGCGGCGGCCATCTCGCGCATCGAACGGGCCGCCAGGCCGGCCTGCACGTCGCCCGAACGCGGCTCGTTCG
>JAYUXE010000641.1:0-1733 GCA_043753165.1 Archangiaceae bacterium
TCCGAGTCCGCGCTGCCGCTGTTGATGCGGAAGATGGAAAAGCTGGGCTGCTCGAAGCCGGTGGTCGGGCTCGTGGTGCCGATGGGGTACTCGTTCAACCTCGACGGCACGTCCATCTACCTGACCCTCGCCACGCTCTTCGTCGCACAGGCCACCAACACGCCCGTCACGATGCTGCAGGAGCTCGAGATCCTGGGCGTGCTGCTGCTGACGTCGAAGGGGGCCGCGGCGGTCACAGGGGGCGGCTTTATCACGCTCGCGGCGACGCTTTCGGTCGTCGGCCACATTCCCGTCGCGGGGCTGGTGCTGCTGCTGGGCGTCGACCGCTTCATGTCGGAAGCGCGCGCCATCACGAACCTCATCGGCAATGGCGTCGCCACAGTCGCCGTCTCGAAGTGGGAAGGCGAGCTCGACCTCGCCACCGCGAAGCAGGTGCTCGACGGGCAGGAGCCAGCGAAGCCGGCTTGACTCGAGCACGACGCGCGTCCCGATGGAGTGAAACCAATCGGGCGCGAATCGCGTATAGCCGCGCACATGACGACCGCGCCCGCCACGTTCCGCCCCACGCAGAAGCCCCGCCTCGGAGAGCTGATGGTGCAGCTCGGGTTCGTCACCCAGGCCCAGCTGGACGGGACGCTGAGCCAGCCGCGCACGACAGGGGCGTTTCTCGGCCGGGTGATGACGGCGAAGGGCATCTGTTCCGAGCCGCAGGTGATGGCCGCGTTGTCGCACCAGCTGGGGCTGCAGTTCGTGGATCTCGATTCGCGCGATTTGCGGTGCACGGGTCTTCTGCCGCACGCGTTTGCGAAGAAGCACCGGGCGGTTGGGTTCGAGCGCGGCGGATCCGGAAATGACGAGGTGCTGGTCGCGATTGCCGCTCCCGCTCGCCTCGATGCGCAGGACGCCGTCCGTTCGGTGGTCAACAAGTCGAAGCTGCGGTTCGCGTTGGCCGGCGACGCGGCGATCGATCGCGCGCTGATTCGCGTCTACACGCCTGAGCTCGCGGCCGCTCCTGTCGTCGTCCCCGCCGCCCCGCCGCCCGAGCCGCCCACGGAGATCGTCGCCCGCCTCGATCTCTCGCCTCGCACTCAAGACGTCATACGTCTTGCTGCGGCCGAGCTCAGCATCACGCCGCGCGAAGTCGTGCGCCGCGCGATGGAAAGCTGGGCCTCGGCCCGCCGCGCGCGATGAGCGATGAGCGGGGAGCGGGGAGCACGGAGTCGGGGAATGCAGCTGGGCTGACGATCACAAGAGCCCGAACGTCACGCCGGCGTTGACGCCGAACCACATCGTGTCCATCGGCGTCGGGTTCGGGTTGTTGTCGCGAAACCCGATCGCCTGGTGCTGCAGCAACAGCGTCCCTGCATCCGCGCGCAAGAAGACGTCGACGCGCTGGCTGAGCGTTACCGCGACCATCACGTGGCCACGCGCAGCCGGCACCAGCTGAAAGGCCCAGACCGGCGTGAAGGGTGCTGCGAGGAATTGGTCCATCGAGTCGTAGCCGGAGGCAGTCGCGAACCCGAGCCCGGCGCCGACGTCGATGCGCACGCGACCGAGCGGAATGACGAACGCCGCAGTCGGCATCAACCACCAGCGATCGTGCACCACGGTTTCGGTGGCCACCACGCCCCAGCCGAGATCGAACCCGAGCGCGAAGTGGCGGCCCATTGCGAGGCGGACGCCGGCGGTGGCGGCGGCTCCATTGGCACCCGGGGCGCCCAGGTACATCGCGC
>JAYUXE010000642.1:0-4339 GCA_043753165.1 Archangiaceae bacterium
TTCGACCTCAAGGGCATCCCCGGAAAGATTCGCGTCTTCAAGGTGCCGCACGCGCCGTACCGCGTCGCGCCTGTGATTGCCGGAATCGATTCCACCGAAGCGCCGCCCTACGGGAACCTGGGCCTCTCGAAGATGCCTGAGAATGCGGGCGCCGAGCTCACGGCGAAGGCGGTCGAGCTCACCGCGAAAGCCATGCACGGCGGCGAAGTGATGGTGAAGCGCGCGGTCGAGCAGATGGGGCCGCCGTCGATGCGGTGGGCGCGAACCCTTGCTGCGCCGCTGGTAACGGTGACCGCGATGGTGCTGGCCATCTTCTTCATTCGCTACGTCACCACTTCGTCCATCGAGCGTGCGGTGACTGCCGTCGAAGAAGCGCCTGCCTCGAAGCGGAACCCCCAAATCGAAGCCGCGCTGAAGCTGCTCGCCGAGGAGAAAGACGTCGCGACCCAGCAGTACTGGTCCGGCCGGCTGCAAGAGGCCCGCGACGACACCAACGCCATCCGCCACTACAAGTCGGCGGTGCAGAACGGCAGCCGCGACGCGGAAGAACGGTTGATTCACCTGCTCGAGCACAAGCGTTGTGTCTGGCGCGTCGCAGCCGTCGATGCCATCGGTGAGCTCAAGCTCTCGCGCGCGAAACCGCAGGTCGAAGCGCTGGCGAAGACGGGCGGTTCGGACGACGCGCAGAAGGTGCTCTTCATCGGGTGCAACTCCCGAAGCGAAGCCGCCGAAGTGGCCAACCGCCTGGAGTGACTTGCGGCCCGGCCCGGCAGTAGGGTCCGCGCGCGCACAAGCCACCACCTTGGGGTTTTAAAATGTCAGCTGCCGCCGTCGCCATTCCGCCGTCCATGCCTTTTCCGCAGCTCGACGCCGCCATCGCCAGGGTCCGCGGCGCCAGCGCCGAGTTCGCGAAGCTCGGCATCGACGAACGCATCGCCCTGCTCGAGCGCATGCGCCTGGGCTACCGCGAAATTTCCGAAGAGAGCGTGAAGCTCGCGTGCGCCGCGAAAGGCATCGACTTCAACTCGCCGACCTCGGGCGAAGAATGGCTGGGCGGCCCGATGGTCACCATCCGGGTGATTCGGCTCACGGAAGAGGCCCTGCGCGAGGTGAAGCAGTACGGCGCGCCCCGCATCAAGCCTTCCGACATTCGCGACCTACCCGACGGGCGCATCGCGGTGAAGGTTTTCCCCAACAACAGCCTCGACTCGACCCTGCTCGCGAAGCACCTGGGCGAGGTCTACATGCAGAAGGGAATCACCCGCGAGAACCTGAAGGACCACCAGGCCAGCTTCTTCAAGAAGCCACACGGGGGGCGCGTGTGTCTGGTGCTCGGCGCGGGCAACGTGAACGCGATTCCTCCGACCGACGTCGTCTACAAGATGTTCGTCGAGGGCACGGCGTGCGTGCTGAAGATGAACCCGGTGAACGCGTACCTGGGGCCGTTGATCGAACGCGCGTTTCAGCCGCTGGTCGCGCGGGGCTTCCTCACCATCGTGTACGGCGGCGCGGAAGAAGGCGCGTACCTCGCGCAGCACGCGGGCATCGACGAGATTCACATCACCGGCTCGGACAAGACGCACGACGCGATGGTCTGGGGCATGGGTCCCGACGCCGCGGCGCGCCGCCAGCGCAACGAGCCCGTGTTGACGAAGGCCATCTCGAGCGAGCTCGGCAACATCTCGCCGGTCATCGTCGTCCCCGGAAACTGGGACGAAGGCAGCCTCGAATTCCAGGCGGGCAACATCGCCGGGCAGGTCTGCAACAACGCGTCGTTCAACTGCAACTCGGCGAAGCTGCTCGTCACCAGCAAGCCGTGGGCGGGCCGCGCGAAGCTGATGGAGCTCATCGAAAAGAACATGGCGAAGGGCGGCGTTCGCACCGCCTACTACCCGGGCGCCGAGCAGCGCTGGAAGCAGTTCACCGACGGCCGGCCGAACGTGAAAATCGTCGGGCAGGCACAGCCGGGCCAGCTGCCGTACGCCATCATTCCGGACCTCGACCCCAACGATTCGGCCGATCGCGTCTGGTCGCAAGAGCCGTGGTGCACCGTGTTGTCCGAGACCGCGTTCGACAAGCAGGACGCCGCGGGCTTCCTCGATGAAGCGGTGAAGTTCGTGAACGAAAAGGTGTGGGGCACGCTCTGCGCGACGCTGATTGTTCACCCGTCGACGCTCGAAGACCCCGCGGGCAAGGCGGCCGTCGAGAAGGCGATCGCCGACCTCAAGTACGGTGCCGTCGTCGTCAACACCTGGGGCGGCGCGGTCTTCGGCCTCGGCACGGCGCCGTGGGGCGGCCACCCGAGCAGCAACCTGCAGGACATTCAGTCGGGGCTCGGCTGGGTCCACAACACGTTCCTGCTCGACGGCATCGAGAAGATGGTGCTGCGGGCGCCGGCGAAGGCGTTTCCGATTTCGCCGTGGTTCCCCGGTCACCGCACGCAGGACACGTTGGGCCGCCGGTTGACGGACTTCGAGATGGCCCCGTCGTGGCTCAAGATTCCGGGCCTCGCGATGGCGGGCATGAAGGCGTGAGGGCACTGCTGGCGGCGGGGCTGTTTTGTGCGTCGGTCGCTCAGGCCGGGACGTACGCGGTGGGCGAAGTCGTGGTCGTCGAGGACACGACGGGCTCGATTCACAACAGCATGTTGCTGCAGACGACCTTCTGCCAGGCGGCGGCCAAGGGGCTCTACGCGCAGTTTTCCGACCAGTACGACGGCGTCGTCAGCTTCAGCACCGAGACGCTGAACGTTTTTCAGAACGTGCAGCAGGGGACGCCGGTTCGGCAGCAGACCGCGGGCCTCGGGTTGACGACGTGGAACAACGGCGCGTCATACGGCAGCGCTGCGAAGCTCGAGCAGTGCGTGTTCATGGCGGGCCTCGGCGCGCTGCCGAACAGCCCCGATGGGCCCGCGACCGTGTTGGGTGGCTTGCCGCTGGGCATGACGGGCGTCGAGCTGCTCGGCCACGAGTACGGGCACCACTGGTTGGTCTGGGTGACGTTCGACAAGAACGACGGCAAGGGGAAGCACGACCTGCTGCGCGGCTACGACCCGGGAAATGATCCATCGGTGCCCGGCAAGGCCAACGGCCACTACAGCTGGTACGCGAGCTCGACCTCGCCGATGTACGGCAGCGTCGTGTCGTCCCTGGGTGGCGGCAAGTTCAAAATCGAAGGCGCCGACCGCAAGTACACCGAGCTCGATCAATACCTGATGGGCCTGCGCGACAAGGCGGACGTGGCGCCGTTCTTCGCGCTCGATGACGGCAGCGGGCACGGCAAGGACTCGGTGCCGCTGTCGAAGGGCAGCTCGGCCACGGTTCCCCAGTTCGGAACCGCGACGCGGGTCGACGTCACCATCGACGACGTGATTCGCGCAGAAGGTCCGCGCGTGCCGGCGTTTCCGAATGCGCAGAAGTGCTGGCGGGTCGCCTTCGTGCTCGTCGCAGGGCAGGGCAAGACGCCGACCGCCGCCGAGATTGCAAAGGTCGATGCGTACCGCGTGCGGTTCGAGAACTGGTTCCGCGGAGCCACCGACCACCGCGGCACGATGGATACGCGCCTCAATGGAAATGGGTGCCTCGTCCCGCCGACGCCGGATGCGGGCGTGGGGGTTCCCGATGCAGGCGCGGCCGATGCCGGCGTCGATGCAGGAACTGGGGTGGTGGACGCCGGCGTCGCGGATGCAGGCGTCGTCGAAGAGCCAGACGCCGGGCTGCCGGTGGAGCCTGTGGATGCAGGGCGGCCGCCGACGAAGGACGAGACGAAGATTGACGGCAACGGGAAGCTCAAGCCCGGCTGCGGTTGCTCGACGGCCGACGTGGGGCTCGCGGTGTTCGCGCTGGCGGGGCTCGTCTTGCGTCGTCGTCGCGGCTGATCGGCAGCCGTTACGGCATCACGCGCCGCAGCGCTTCGACCGCATCTTCGACGCGCCACGGCTTCTGCAGCACGGCATGAACGCCGAGGGCGCTTCGAACGTCATCAGGGACATCGCGCCCGGTGGTGACGATGACGGGCAGGTCGGCCCGCAGCGCATGAACCGCGGACGCGAGCTCCGAGCCGCTCATCTGCGGCATCGTCAAATCCGTCAGCACGAGGTCGAACTTTCCGGGCTCGCGCTGAAACGCGGCCAGCGCCTCGCGTGGGTCTGTGAACACCGTGGTCCGGTACCCCAGCTGCTCGAACAGAATCGCGCTGGCGCGGGCGACGTTCAGCTGGTCATCCACGAGCATCACGCGCTCGCCCCGGCCCGGCACCTGGCTGTCCGCCGTCTCTGGATTGAAGGTCGGCAAGAACACCTCGAACGTGCTGCCTTTGCCAACGGCGCTGGTGACGGCAA
>JAYUXE010000643.1:0-9772 GCA_043753165.1 Archangiaceae bacterium
TGCACGTCCGAGCCCGGCTTTCCCTTCACCGTCTTGTCGATGGGCTTCGGCGCGTCGGCGCCCGTGGTCAGCATCACGTTGCGTTCTTTCGCGAGCGCCATCACCGACTGGTCCAGCGACTGAAAGTCTTTGACCTGCTGCCGCGCGAATTGCTTCACGCTCTCGATGCTCGCCGAGCCCTGCGCGACGGTCGCCTTCTGGATGTGGAGCTGGCTCACGTCGTGGAGCTTCGCAATCAGCCCATTCGGGTTCGCGAGGACGACGGTGGGCAACAGCAATGCGGCGGCAAGCAGGGTCTTCATGGGAATTCTCCTTGAGCAAGAGTGCTGCATTCGGCGTGCCCTGTTTTCCCCGGGCGTGGGCGCGCGCCACCGGGGCAGTTCGTCTCAGGGCGGGCAAACGTACGCGCCATAGGCGTGTAGGCCCTGGCCTCCGTCGAACACCGCGCTCACCAGGTAACCGCCGCGCACCGAGGCCGCGACGTCGAGGCGCGACGGCCGCGAGGGCAGCTCGAGCAACGCCGCCGGCGGAGGACCCTGCACCTGCCCCATCCACACCGTGGCGTCGTTCGTTCCGTGCGCGTGAATCCAGAACACCGTCGCCTGCGCGAACGATGGGGCGGCGCGCGCGTAGGTGATGGTTCCCGCGTCCGCTTCCCAGAACGGCTGGAAGCCCGGCGAAGGGAAGAGGTTGGGCGCGGCGTACAGGCTTCGGCCAGCCGGGCAGAAGGCGGTGGTGCCTGCATCGAATCGCGGGCTGTCGGCCGAGACGGAACATTTCGTCGCATCGCCCGGCGTGAACAACAGCTCTTCCGCGTCGAGGTTCAGCGCGTCGTCGTAGCGCGACAGCTGCAGCACCGCGGTGCCGCGCGCGGATGGGATGACGAAAGACGCGGCGCCCGTCGCGATGGCGGTGAGCACCGTGCCCGCGTCGAGCGCGCGGCCAGTGAGGACGGCGCCCGTGGGCGAGAGCACCTGCGCGCGATCTGCGCCGACCACGAGCATCACGTTGCCGTCGCTGCTCGCGTGAATTGCCCTGGCAAAGGTCTCGAGCTCGAAGTCGACGAAGCCACCATCGAGCCCGGTCGCGTACGTGCCGTCCTGGTTGAGCCGGCGCACGTAGAACGGTGGAGCGAACAGCTGATTCAGGCAGCCGCCGAAGACGACGGCGGTCGAGGCGGTGGCGGCAACGCCGGGGCGCGCGATGGGGAAGAGGTCGCTGGTGGGGTGCAGCTGCTCGTCGAAGATGCGCGCGTTGCCGCCGGTGGCGACGTACCAGGCGCCGGCGAGGCTGACCGCGTACGGCGCGTCGTCGCCGAGGGGCTTCCATTGCGAGACGTCGGCGACGCCGCTGCAGTCGTTGTCGATTCCATCGCACAGCGACTCGAATTCTTCGTACTTGCTGCCGTACTCGGCGTCGCACGCGGGGAATGCGCCGTTCACGCACCTCACGCGCGCGCCCTGGCAGGTGCCGAGCTGCAGCGGGCACAGCTGGGTCAGTGGGCCTCCGTCGGCGGCGATGTCGATGCGTCCGTCGCAGTCGTTGTCGATTCCGTCGCAGAGCTCTGCGGTGCACGTGGGGCCGGCGTCGATTCCGGCATCGGCGGTTCCGGCGTCCGTGCCTGCGTCGACAACCAGCGCCGGCGGCGGGCTGCAGCTGAGGACGACGAGGGCAACGAGCGCGCGACGCATGCGGCGCGTCTTACACCGTGGCGCGTGGGTGAAGTAGCGAACCCCCCAGCAGAGGAGCCGCCATCGATCCGACCTCCTCGCACGCATCGTCGGGTTCCGTGGCACCGCGTTTCGCCGGCGGCTGCGAAGGTACCGCCACCTCTGCCAACGAACGACGCGGGGCTGATCCGACGCATCGCCCGATTTGGCCCGGCGGCGGCGGGTCCGCCCGATGTCGAAAACAGAGGGGTGGGGCCGTTACATCGCCTCGGGGTCCCACTCGTCGAGCGCGCGCTTTTTCTTCTCTTCCTTCTTCGGCGGCTCTTCGCGCTTCTTCTCTTCTTTCTTCGGAGGCGGCGGAGGCGGTTCTTCGGCGCGGGGTGTTGGCTCTTCTTTCCTCGGAGCAGCAGCTGCGGGCGGTGGCGGGGACTTGTCGGCCTCGGTCTTCACCTGCGACCGGCTGGACTTCGGCGTGGTCTCTTCGCGCACGGGTTCGGGCGCCTTCGCCTTTTCGGACGAGGGAGCGGGGGCGGGCGCAGTCGACTCGCGCAGGTCTTCATCGTGCCGGTCGACCTTCTTCGGCTCGGGTTTCTTCTGCGCGGTCTTCGTGGGCAGCCCGTCGGAATCGACATCGCGGGAAGTCGGCGCGCCGGCAATCGACCCTTCGTCGAGGTTGTTGCGCCGTGTCTCGAAGAACGTGTCGCGGCAATCGCGCTCGACGCTGTTGCACTTGTTGAGGCACGGATTCAGCTTCGCGCGCATCCACAGGTTGGTGGTGCCGCCGAAGTGAATTGCGCAGTCCTCTTTGCACTCGGCGTAGTTGTCGTCGCAGTCGACGGGCGCGATCGGCCGGTTCTGCCCAAAGGCGAATGGGGCGATCAGCACAGCGGCGCACAGGAGGACTCGGCTCACGGTTCACAGCCTAGAACAGGTCTTGCTCTGACGTGGTCCATGCCCTTCTCGTTCCCGGTTTCGAGTCTCGTTGCCCTCGTTTTCGTCTCTGCCGCGCCGCGCCTGCCCGCTTTTCGTTCGGGGGATGTGGTGCTTCAGACCTCACGGTCGGCGATGTCGCTGCCCATTCGCGAGGCCACCCACAGCCCGTGGAGTCACACCGGCCTCATCGAAGTCACGGACGAGGGTGTCTTCGTGCTCGAAGCCATTCAGCCTGTTTCCCGTACGCCGTTCGCGAAGTGGAAGGCACGGGGTGAGAACGGCGTGGTGAAGGTGCTTCGCCTCAGGGGAATGGACCCGAAGGGCGCGGTCGCCACGCTCGCCTACGCGCACGGCGTTCTGGGCAAACCGTACGACGTTCGATTCGGTTGGGACGACGACACGCTGTACTGCAGCGAGCTGGTCGTCAAAGCGATCGAAGCGGGAACCGGAATTCGCGTGGGCCACTTCGATCGGCTCGACGCGCTGGACCTGTCGAAGGCCTCACGCGCGCTGGCAAAGAAGATGGCGGTGCCGCTGTCGACCGAAGTGGTGACGCCGGCGGCGCTGGATCAAGACGGGAAGTTCGACGTCGTTCAGTGAAGCGTGAAGCCTTCGACCGGCACGAGGCAGATGGGCGCGGTGAAGGCGTTGCGCTGCTTCGACAGATGCTTGGCGAGCTCGAGGGCGCTGTGGGTAATCGAGTGGGGCACCTGCACCTGGACGCGCCAGTACCAGGTGTCGTCGTCGTGGTTGAGCTCGCACGACTGTTCGATTCGGCCGAGGTCTTCACCGATGCGGCCGACCCTTTCCATCGCGGTGCGCAGCGCCGTGGCCACGCCTTCCATCGCTTCGAAGGCGACGTAGAGCTCGGGGCAGTCTGGGTGTCCGATTCCCTGCAACAGCAGGCAGCGGGTCTGCGGCGAAGGCTTCGGGACCAGGGTCAATGTGGGCTTGTGACTGACCTGAACTTTCCAGCTCTTCGCGGCGCTGCTGTGGACTCGGGACATGGGCGGACCTCGGATGTTGTCCGAAGTCATTGTGCAAACGGTTCGCCAGCGCCTTTGCCCGGAGAAGGGTCTGGATCTGAGTGGCGTTTTGCGACGGGCTCACCGTCCCTGTCCCATGGCGTCGAAGAAGTGGTAGCTGGGCGCACATGCCCGAGCTCCCAGAAGTCGAGATCGCCCGCCGAACCCTGGTGCGCTGGTTCAAGGGCCGTGCGGTGAAGAAGGCCGAGAGCACGAAGACCCGCATCTTCCGCGGCGCGAAGCCGAAAGCCTTCGAAGCGATTGCTGGTCCGATGACGAAGGCCGAACGGAAGGGGAAGTACCTGCTGCTGTCGTTCGGTGAGCGCGGTCTGCTCGCCCACCTCGGCATGACGGGCAAGTTCGTGAAGCGGCCGAAGGGCGAAGAGGTGCTGTACAGCCGCGCCCGGTTCGAGCTCGACACCGGCGACGTCATCCACTTCCGCGACCCCCGCATGTTCGGGCGCATCGAGCCGGTGCCGGCAGATGGGCTCTGGAAGCTGAAGGCGATCGAAGAGCTCGGCATCGACCCGCTGACCGATGGCCTCGACGCGGCCGCGCTGAAGGGCGCTGTCGGCAAGAGCAAGCAGGAGCTCAAGGTCGCGCTGATGGATCAAGGGCGCGTCACCGGCCTGGGCAACATCCACGCGACCGAGGCGATGTACCGGGCAAAGATTCACCCGAGCCGGGTGCCCGGCACGCTCACCGATGACGAGTGGTCGCGCCTCAGCGACGCGATTCATGCGGCAATCAAGTTCGGCCTCGACGAGCAGGACTCCGATGGCGACGAGATTCAGTACGTCGAAGAGCCCGGCAGCGAGAACCCGTTTCTGGTCTACGGCCGCGAAGGCGAGGAGTGCGGCAACTGCAACACCGTCATCGTTCGCACCGAGCACGGCGGCCGTTCGTCTTTCTTCTGCCCCGAGTGTCAGCCCGGCCCGCGCGGCGGCGACGCGAAGAAGATGCTCAAGAAAATCGAGAAGGAACTGAAAAAGCAGCGGCCCTCGAAGAAGGGGAAGAAAAAGAAATGAGCCAGGTGAAAGCGAAGGGCCTCGATCACGTCGCGATCGCAGTGAAGGACCTCGAGAAGGCAATCGCATTCTACCAGGACGCGTTCGGGCTCGAGCTCGCAGAAATCGAAGAGGTGAAGGAACAGAAGGTGCGAACGGCGATCTTCGGGCACGGCCTGGGGCGCATCGAGCTGATCTGCCCAACCGAGCCGGGCACCGGCGTGGCGAAGTTTCTCGAGAAGCGCGGCGAAGGGCTTCACCACATCTGCATCGAAGTGGACGACATCGAGGCGTCGTTGGCCGAGCTGAAACGGCAGGGCGCTCCGTTGATTGACGAGACGCCGAAGATTGGGGCAGGTGGATCGAAGATCGCGTTCATCCACCCGAAGGGCACCCACGGCGTGCTCACCGAGCTGCGCCAGGGCCCGAAGAAACCCTGAAATCGCTGCTGTGGTGAACCGTAGGCGCAGCGTGCTTTTCCCTTGGACGCCGCTGCGACCCGGTGGCAGAACCCGCCGCCTCATGGCCCCCTCGAATCGACTCCTGATCGCAGCGCTGATCCTGTTGAGCGCGCGCGCGTCTTTTGCCCAGTCTGAAGATGGGGGCATGACCGCGGCGACGGCGGCGCCCACGGCCACCAGTGATGTCGAGAGCTTGCGCCGCGAGCTCGAGGCCACGCGCAAAGAGCTCAAAGAGATGCGCGAAGAAGTCCGCGCCCAGCTCGCCACCCAGTCGGTCGCCCAGGGCTGGAGCGAAGACTTCGTCGAAGAGAAGCGCAAGCTCGAGGTCTTCGTCCCAGACGGGTACTTCCGCGTGCGCCCCGAGCTCTTCAACAAGTTCGACCTCGGCCGCAACCCCGACCCGTCGGGCTACACGACCTTCCCGATTCCTCCGTCGACGAAGCCGAACGCCGTCAAAGAACGCACGATCGCCGGCGCGAACATGCGCTTCCGCTTCGAGCCGACCTTCAACATCTCGGAAGAGGTCCGCATCCGGATGCAGGTCGACGCGCTCGACAACGTCATCCTCGGCGCCACGCCCGACTACGCGTTCTCGCGCGATCCGAACCACGTCTACTCGCGCGACAACTTCGCCTTCCTTTCCGAGTCGCAGCTTCCTCCGCGCTCGGGCATCAACGCGCTCACCGACTCGATCGCGGTGAAGCGGGTCTGGGGCGAAGTGTCGACGCCCGTCGGCATTCTGCGCTTCGGCCGCATGGGCTCGCAGTGGGGCCTCGGCATGCTGCACAACGACGGCACCTGCCTCGACTGCGATTGGGGCGACACGGTCGACCGCGTGATGTTCGTCGCGGAACCGCTGGCCGGTTTCTACGTGACGCCGATGTTCGACTTCAACGCGGAAGGCCCGACGTCGTACCGCGATCCCAACGGGGGTCAGCCGTTCGACTTGAGCAACTCGGACGACGCGCACAGCATCGTGCTGGCGATCGCGCGCCGCGACACCGAGAGCCAGGCGAAGGCGCGGCTCGAGGCGGGGCAGACGCTGTTCAACTACGGCGCGCACGTGAGCTATCGGTGGCAGCGCAACGACTCGGCCGACTACTACGGCGCACCATTCAACAACGAGTCGGTGACCTCGCCGATCGGCAAGAACAGCGCGGCGGGTGGCAGCGCGGGCTACGTCTTGCGCCAGGCTCAGATGGTGATGCCGGACATCTGGCTGAAGTTCGAGCGCGACCTCGTGCGCATCGAAATGGAAGTGGGCGCGGTGATCGGCAACATCGCGAACATCGCTCCGTCGGAAACCGACGTGAACCTGCGCAAGGGCATCGGCCTGCTGCAGTTCGGCGGCGTGCTGCAGGGCGAAGTGCGGCTGCTGGACTCGGCATTGAAGATCAAGCTCGAGCTCGGCTTTGCGTCGGGCGACAAGGCGCCGGGCTTCGGCAACTACCCGCGCCGCAAGGCGGTGGGCCTCGACAACACGCCGGTCACGGGTGACCTCGATGGTCAGCAGTACGCCTGCTACAGCAACGGCACGTGCACGGACACGACGGTGCGCAACTTCCGGTTCAACCGCGACTACCGCGTCGACATGATTCTGTTCCGCGAAATTCTGGGCGGCGTGACGGACGCGTTCTACGTGAAGCCGACGGTCGACTACCGCATCGCCGACGGGTTCCACGCGTTCGGCTCGGTCATCTACTCGCGCGCCATCTACGCAGAATCGACCCCTTCGGCCGTTCGGTTGAGCGACGGCACGGTGACGGGCGACGCGAACCTGGGCTTCGAAATCAACCTGGGCGCGCGCTACGAGACGGAAGACGGGTTCTTCGGCGAGCTTCGCTGGGGCATCTTGTTCCCTCTGGGTGGCTTCTCGGATCCCCGCCCCAACGCCGCTTCGAGCCTCGACTCGGCGCAGGCGCTTCGCGGCACCGTGGGTATCAAGTTCTGAAGTGGTTGGGCCTGCTGGTGCTGCTCGCCAGCTGTGGAATCAAGGCCCCGCCGCGTCCGCCGCTGGCCGAGCCGCCCCCGCCGCCCGATGCCGGGTGCTGTACGCCTTAAAAGCCGCCCGACACGCCCACGAGCCCGCCGTTCTCTGGGCGCCTTGCGCTATGAAGCGTGCCCATGACCCGCTTCCTCGTGCTCGGTTGTTTGACCGTCGCCAGCGTCAGCCTCGCCGCCCCGTCGCGCCTGGTTCCGCAGCCGTCGATGGTGACGCTGATGACCCCCGAGGTGCAGGTCACCCAGCCCACGGTCACCGAGCCGCACGTGCCGACGATGGTCGCGAGCGGAATGTTCGCGGGCCTGCTCTCGATGCCCATCGCCCTCATCGCGGGCTCTGAAATCGGCAAGCTCTCGAACAACCTCTACGCGGCGTTGATCCCCTCGCTGCTCACCACACTGCTGCTGCCTCCACTCGCCGTCGTCATCACCGAATGGGTGGTGGCCGAACGTTCGGGCAAGGGCCGCTTCCGCCTCATCCCGACCTTGCTCGTCACCATCGTCGCCCAGGCGGCGATCATGGCGGCCGGCATCTTCCTCGGAGCCAACGGCACCAGCGGCGGCGGCATCGCCATCCTCACCCTCGCCAGCACCGTCGTCCTTCCGACCGTCGCGACCGCGATGCTCAAAGGCACCGAACGGCCGCCGGTGGTGGTGCCCGTTCTCAACGCGAGCTTCTGACGATGTCGACTGCCTTGATTGGCCTGCTGCTGGCGGCCTCGGTGTGCCCGAATGACGTCGCCTACCCGCGCGAAGCCTGGGTCAGCGCCCCGTCGAAGAATGTCGCCGCGGTCGCCGCGCTCGAAGAGTACGCGTTCACGCTCACCGGCCAGCCGTCCGAACGGCTTGGCATCCGCACCGACGGCGTCGTCATCATCTCGAAGGGCAAGCTCGTCTACGAAAAGTATGCGCGCGGTTGGGACGAAAAGAAGCGCCACCTGTCGTGGTCCGTCACCAAGACGTTCGCCAACGCGCTCACGGGCATCGCGGTGAGAGAAGGCCGGCTCACCCTCGACGACGGCATCTGCACCACGCTGAAGCTCGACAGCAAAGAGGCGTGCGAGAAGCTCAAGGTTCGCCACCTGCTCGAGTTTTCGTCGGGCCTCGACTTCCACGAGGTCTACGAAAACGATTCGAACCAGGCGTCGAGCGTGCTCGCGATGCTCTACGGCGAAGGCCACAAGGACATGGCCAACTTCGTCGCGGGCCACAAGTTTCGTGACGAGCCGGGCACCACGTACGCGTACTCGTCGGGCGACTCGACGCTGCTGAACGCGGTGGTCGATGCCGCGATGACGCCGAAGTTCGGAGCCGACTACGCCTGGAAGCTGCTCTACGGCCCCCTGGGGATGAAGTCGGCGACGGTCGAACGCGACCAGCGCGGCACGATGATCGGCTCGAGCTACTTGTACGCGACGCCGCGAGACCTGGCCCGCTTCGGCTACCTCTGGCAGCACGACGGGTGTTGGGAAGCGCGGCGGTTGTTGCCCGACGGCTGGGTCGAGCAGTCGAAGCAGATCTCGGCCGGGTTCAAGATGAAGCCGCTGTACCGCGACCCGAACGAGGTCTACGCGTGGCAATGGACGGTGAACAAGGCGGTGCCGGAAGTCGGGCAGACCGAGCGCCCGCTGAAAGACGTGCCGGGCGATGCGTTCGCGGCGCGTGGGCACTGGGGGCAGTCGATCACCGTCATTCCTTCGCTCGAGTTGATCGTGGTGCGCGTGGCCGATGATCGCGAGAAGGCGTTCGAGCTGAACGAGCTGTTGAAGCGCGCGATCGAGGTGGCGAAGTGAAGCGCGCCGTCGTGCTCATCGCGCTTACGTTCGCGGCCTGCGACAACTCGAACGGGCCTTCGGCGCCGACGCCCATCGATCAAAACGCGCAGCGCGAACGGCCGCCCGGGCCGCCGATTCCGGTCGTGAAGCCGCCGGCACCTGCCACGCAGCCGCCGCCCGTCGTGCCCGAGCCGCCGCCGTCCGGACCCGCGGGCCTCACCCGCTCGAAGCTGGGCGATACGGTCGAGTTCAACTGGACGAAGGTCGACTCGATCAAGATGTCGCCGGCCGAGTCGATGGTGTCGGCGATCAAAAACGGAGGAAAGCCGGATCCGAAGGGAAAGGGCGCTTCGAAGGAAAAGCTGCCGCACGGCATCGAGGTGCCCGAGCCGGTTCCCACGATGAAGGCCGGGACGCTGTCCATCGTGCGCGTCGAGCCCGAGTCGCCCTTCACCTTCCGCGTCGACGTGAAGTCGGGAAAAGAAAGCAGCACCCAGCTGTACGCGTACGCGCCCGACATCACGCTGCACAAGGTGATGTACCGGTCGGACGAAGAAGCGTCACTGCAGGACGTGAAGGCCGCCGGCAAGACGTTCAAGTGCTTCGAGACGCCGACGCGGCAGGTGGCTCCGGATGCGAACGAGCTTGCGTTGTCGGGGGGGCTCGTCACCGAGTTACTGCTCGACAAGACGCGCGTCGGCGCCGTTGCCGTGTCGTTGACCCGCGTGGGGAATGCGAAGGGCAAGGCGGGCTCGGACAAAGAGAAGGCGAAGAAGCTCGACACGTTCGAGACGCCGATTGCGATCGCGATGGAACAGGCGTCGAAGCTGGGCTTCATCGACCCCGATGTGAAGGCGGCGCGCGATGCGGCGCTGAAGGAATCGCTGGCCACCTTTGCGG
>JAYUXE010000644.1:0-4334 GCA_043753165.1 Archangiaceae bacterium
GAAGTCGGCACCGACGGCAAGCTGGGTGGCCAGGCGAAGGTGCCCGGCGTGGCCGGCACGTGGCAGGACCTCACCGAGAACGTGAATTTGATGGCGTCGAACCTGACCAACCAGGTCCGCGGCATCGTGAAGGTCGTCACCGCGGTCGCCGAAGGAGACCTGTCGCAGAAGCTGGTCGTCGAAGCGAAGGGCGAGATCGCCGCGCTGGCCGACACCATCAACGACATGACCGGCACCCTTCGCGTCTTCGCCGACCAGGTGACCACGGTCGCCCGCGAAGTCGGCAACGAAGGAAAGCTGGGCGGCCAGGCACGCGTCCCCGGCGCTGCGGGCACGTGGCGCGATCTCACCGACAACGTGAACATGCTCGCCGGCAACCTGACCTCGCAGGTGCGAAACATCGCGAAGGTCACCACCGCGGTCGCCAACGGCGACTTGAGCCAGCAGATCACCGTCGAAGCGAAGGGCGAGATCCTCGAGCTCAAGGACACCATCAACGCGATGGTCGAGCAGCTGCGCACGTTCGCCGCCGAAGTGACCCGCGTCGCCCGTGAGGTCGGCACCGAAGGAAAGCTGGGTGGCCAGGCCGAAGTTCCCGGAGTCGCCGGCACCTGGAAGAACCTCACCAACAACGTGAACCTGATGGCCTCGAACCTGACGGATCAGGTGCGCGGCATCGTGAAGGTCGTCAACGCCATCGCCGGCGGCGACCTGACCAAGAAGTTCATCGTCGAAGCGAAAGGCGAAATCGCCGCCCTCGCCGACACGATCAACGAGACGACGGACACGCTGCGCACGTTCGCCGAGCAGGTCACCACCGTGGCCCGCGAGGTCGGCATCGAAGGTCAGCTGGGCGGCCAGGCAAAGGTCCCCGGCGCCGCCGGCACGTGGAAGGATCTGACGGACAACGTGAACCAGCTGGCCGCGAACCTGACCACCCAGGTGCGCGCGATTTCCGAAGTCGCCGCCGCCGTGACGAAGGGCGACCTCACCCGCACCATCGACGTCAGCGCGCAGGGCGAAGTGCTGTCACTGAAGGACACGATCAACCAGATGATCGCGAACCTGAAGGACACGACGCACACCAACAAAGAGCAGGACTGGCTGAAGACCAACCTCGCCAAGTTCTCGCAGATGATGCAGGGCCAGCGCAGCCTCGAGTCGCTCTCGCAGATGATCATGAGCGAGCTCACCCCACTCGTCTCGGCCCAGCGCGGCACCTTCTTCGTCATCGAGCACGAAAAGGCCGACGAGAAGCCCACCCTGAAGCTCATCAGCAGCTACGCCTTCAACGAGCGCAAGACGATCGCCAACCGCTACTCGCTGGGCGAAGGGTTGATTGGCCAGTGCGCGCTCGAAAAGAAGATCATCCTCGTCGAGGACGTGCCGGCCGACTACGTGCGCGTCAGCTCGTCATTGGGTGAGGCGCCGCCGCGGAACCTGCTGGTGCTGCCAGTGCTGTTCGAAGGGCAGATCAAGGGTGTGATCGAGCTCGCCTCGTTCAAGCGCTTCAACCCGATTCACATCACCTTCCTCGAGCAGGTGATTCTGAGCATCGGCGTCGTGTTCAACATGATCACCGCCAGCATGCGCACCGAAGAGCTGCTGGAAGAGCTCAAGGGCTCGAACGTCGAGCTCGGCAAGCGCACCACAGAGCTCGAAGAAAAGGCGTCGCTGCTCGAAGACAAGAACGCCGAAATCGCGCACGCCTCTGCCTCGCTGGAAGAAAAGGCGAAGCAGCTGGCCCTCGTGTCGAAATACAAGTCCGAGTTCCTCGCCAACATGTCGCACGAGCTGCGCACGCCGCTGAACAGCCTGCTCATCCTCGCCAAGCTGCTGGCCGACAACGACGAGACGACGCTGACGCCGAAGCAGGTCGAGTACGCGAAGACGATTCATTCGGCAGGCAACGACCTGCTGTCGCTGATCAGCCAGATCCTCGACCTGTCGAAGATCGAAGCCGGCAAGCTGATGATCGAGTCTCGCGGCTTCTCGCTGGGCGAGCTGCGCGACTACGTCGAGAACAGCTTCCGCCAGGTCGCCGAACAGAAAGAGCTCGATTTCGCGATCAACTTCGCAGCGGACGCGCCGGCGATGCTGACGTCAGACATCCACCGCTTGCAGCAGATCTTGAAGAACCTGCTGTCGAACGCGTTCAAGTTCACCGAACGCGGAGGCGTCGTCCTTTCCATCGGCCGTGCGCCCGGCAGCATCGCATTCACGAACGAGACCCTGAAGCGCGCGAAGGCGGTGGCCTCGTTCACCGTCACCGACTCGGGCATCGGCATCCCCGCCGACAAGCAGAGCCTCATCTTCGAGGCCTTCCAGCAAGCGGACACCTCGACCAGCCGCATGTACGGCGGCACCGGCCTCGGCCTCACCATCAGTCGCGAGCTCGCGAACTTGCTGGGCGGCGAGATCACGATTCAGAGCACCCCGGGGGTCGGCAGCACGTTCACCCTCTACCTGCCGCTGACGGCGCAGGACCTCGACAGCCGGTTCCGCGAGTCCTTCGTTCCTCGCGCGCTGCAGGCCCAGGCCCCGCAGCTGCCGATGAAGATGATCCAGTCGACCACCGAGCTGAACGGCAAGAAGGTGCTCGTGATCGACGACGACGCGCGCAACCTCTTCGCGATCACCAGCCTGCTCGAACGCACTGGCGTGCAGGTCATTTGCGCCAGCACCGCGCAAGAAGGCATCGCCGAGCTCAATGATCACGCCGACATCGACATCGTCCTGCTCGACATCATGCTCCCCGGCATGGACGGCTTCGAGGCGGCGCAGGTGATTCGCAAGATGGGCACGTTCGATCACCTGCCGATCATCGCGCTCACCGCGAAGGCGATGCCCGGCGACCGTGAGAAGTGCCTCGAAGCCGGCTGCAACGACTTCGTGCCCAAGCCCGTCGACAGCGAACGCCTTGTCTCCGTGATGAAGACCCACCTGGCATCGACCAACTGAGGATGTCGCCGTGAGCGCGCTGACCCCCGAAGACAACGTCAACATCCTGGTGGTCGACGACCGCCCGGAAAACGTGCTCGCGTTGACCGCGATCCTCACGGACCCGACGTACAACGTGATGACGGCCAACACCGGCGCCGAAGCATTGAAGAAGATTCTCAAGCACGACTTCGCGATGGTGCTGCTCGACGTCTTGATGCCCGCGATGGATGGCTTCGAGACCGCGCGGCTGATCTTCGAGCGCGAAGCCAGCAAGCACATTCCGATCATCTTTCTCACTGCGGCCGGGTCGGACGTCTCGACCATCTACACGGCGTACTCGCTGGGCGCCGTCGACTACCTGGTCAAACCGATCGAGCCCGAGATCGTGAAGGCAAAGGTGGCCGTGTTCGCCGACCTTCACCGCAAGTCCCGCCGGTTGCAGCGGCAGGAAAAAGAGCTGCGGTGGGCCGAGCGGGCGTTGAGCCAGCAGGTGCTCAGCGAGCACGAGGCCGAATTTCAGGCGACGTTCGAGAAGGCGGCGGCGGGAATCGCGCACGTCGCTCCAGATGGGCGGTGGCTGCGGGTGAACCCCCGGCTGTGCGAAATCATCGGCTACCAGGCGAAGGACGCGCTGAAGCTGCGGCTGCAGGATCTGGTTCACCCGGAAGACCTGCCGAAGCACAACGCCGCGATGGAACGCATCGTGGCCGGCGAGGCGGAAAGCGAGCACGTCGCCGAACGGTTCATTCACCGCAACGGCAACACGGTATGGGTCGACCTCACCGCCTCGCTGCTGCGGGATGCCCGGGGCCAGCCGAAGAAGTTCATCGTCATCGTCGACGACGCGACGAAGCGGAAGCACATCGAGGCCGGGCAGCAGGTGCTGGCCGAGGCGAGCGAAATTCTGCTCGCGTCGATCGACTCGAAGCCCACCCTGGCGCGCATCGCCAACACGGTGGTGCCGGTGTTGGCCGACTGGTGCGTGATCGAGCTGACCGGCGACGAAGGCGTCGCCGAACGAGCCTTCGCCCACCTCGACTACGCCCGCGCGGAACAGCTGCAGAAGGTGTTCGGGGGGTTCGCGGCGAAGGCCGCATCGCACCCCCGGTTGATCGATGAAGTGACCGAGGAACACCTGACGGCCTGGGCGGCGACGCCGGACGCGCTGCCCGCGTGGCGCGAGCTCGAGGTCAAGTCCGTCATCACCGTGCCGCTGGTGGTGCGCACCGGCAGGCTGGGGTGGATCACGTTCTTCTCGTCGACCCGCGGGCGCAAGTACGACGCCGCCGACGTCACGCTTGCTGAAAACCTCGCCCACCGCGTCGCCGCGGGCCTCGACAACGCCCGCCTGTATCAGGACGCGCAGGCCGCGATCGGCGCCCGCGACGAGT
>JAYUXE010000645.1:0-4333 GCA_043753165.1 Archangiaceae bacterium
CCTCGAGATCGCGGGGAGTCGACCGTGGTGCTGCTCGAGAGGGTGATCGGACCTTCGGGGATCCATTGCCGAGCAGCACCTGCGAGAAATCGAAACGCCGCGGGTTCTCTTCGCGGCCCATTGGCATTGAGGACCAAAACCCATGGGGGTGGGGCGCGCCGGCCGCCCTAAGGAGGTAAGCCGGCACGCCCCTCCCCTGGCATTCGTCGATGTCGACGCGACACGGGCGACTTCGCCGGCCAGGATCCGGCCTTCACCTTCCATTAATGCCCGCTCGGGCCGTTCAAGAGAACCCGCAGAGCATCCGATTTCTCGCCGGTGTTGCTCGGCAATGCCCAGCGAAAGCAGCTGAAGGGCCGTGACCTGCAAACCGGGGGTCCCCCGCGATTCTCGGCCTGGCGGTACCCTGGGAGCCGGCGGCGAAAAGGCGCAGCCCCGGAACCGGACGACGAAGGGCGGTGCGCTTTCGCGGCGTGGACTCGTTCAACCGGACGGTGAGGGTCGAAACCGTTCGTCGATGGCCGCGCGCCCGGCCTTCGAGATCCGCGGATTCGCGCCGAGGTTCACCGACTTCAGCGACGCGACGTTGACGATCGCCGCGACGCCCTCGTCGCTGATGCGATTGTTCGACAGGTCCAGATGCTCGAGCCCGGAGAGCGTGCAGAGGTGCCGAACGCCCTCGTCCGAGATCGACCCGTACGACAGAAACAACTGCCGCACGGTCGCGAAGCACGGCGTCTGCGCCACGAGCCGCGCGCCCTCGTCGCCGCCGAAATAACCAACGCGCAACCACCGAAGTGCCGTGAACCGCGCCGCCCGCTTCAGCGCCCGGAACAGCTCGGCCTCGACGTTGTACGCGACGATCTCGAGCGCACGGAGCCCTGCGATCGCCGGCAGCAGCGCCTCGACTTCCTGAAGATGCCCCTGCACCTGGTCAATCGTCATCGCCGTCACCGGCTCGGCGTCGACCACCCGCTTCACCACCGCCGCGAGCCCGGGCATCCCTGCGCGAAACTTCACGTGCTCGAGGAAGCCACGGCGAAACGTGTAGTCGGGTCGCGGCTGCAGCTTCTTGAAGAACGGGGTCCACGTCGCGGCGTAGCGCTTCTGCAGATCCTTCTCTCGCGCCCACAGCGCGCCGTACCTCTCACTTCCCGGCTCGGCCTTCTCGCGCTCGCACTGCACGCTGATGAACTCGCCGCGCGGCTTGCCCTGCTCGGTCAACCAGTCGGCCATCACGCGGCGCGGCTCGTCGAGATCCGGATTCGCAAGAACCTGCGCAAGCAGCGAGGAGGACATGACAATCGGGTGACTAGCGCACTGCGCATCGACACGCGCACGCGAACTCGAAAGCGGCCAGTTTCCGCGGCTGTCGCCCGTGGCACGCGCACTGCTCAAGCCAGTTGCCCGTGAACGACCGGGCACTGAATCCGACGCTGAAGGATCTGCTGACGCTGTGCCGCATGGATCGCACGTGGATCCGCGGCGAAGGGGCGTACCTGTTCGACGAGAAGGGCCGTCGTTTTCTCGACGGCTACGCGCAGTACGGCGCGCTCGCGCTGGGCCACAACCACCCCGCGGTGATTGCAGCGGTGAAGGCCGCGCTCGACGCGAACGAGCCCGCGATGGTGCAGCCGTACCGCGCGCCGTGGGCCGAGAAGCTGGCCGCCGAGCTCGTGCGCATCGCCCCGGGGGACTTCTCGCACTGCATCTTCACCACGTCGGGCGCAGAGACGGTCGAAGCGGCGATCAAGCTCGTCCGCGCGCGCACCGGCCGGCAAATCATCCTCTCGGCGCACGGCTCGTTTCACGGCAAGACGATGGGCGCGCTCGCGGCGACGGGGCAGCCGCACCACGCGGAAGGCTTCGGGCCGACTGCGCCCGGCTTCGTGCACGTGAAGTTTGGGGATGCAACCGCGCTCGAACAGGCCTTCGCCACGCACGCGCCGGCCGCGCTGATTCTCGAGCCCATTCAGGGCGAAGGCGGCGTGCATCTTCCTCCGCCGGGCTACCTCGCGCACGCCCGCGCGCTGTGCACGCAGTACGACGCCGCGCTGATTCTCGACGAAGTGCAGACGGGTCTCGGCCGCACGGGAAAGCTGTTCGCGGGTGAAGGCGCCGACATTCTGCTCGTCGCGAAGGCGCTGGGGGGCGGCCTGTTTCCGCTGGGCGCGATGCTCACCAACGCGAAGTTCTGGGACGAGACGTTCGCGCTGAAGCACTCGTCGACGTTCGCGAACAACAACGTGGCGTGCCGCGTCGGCCTCACGGTGCTCGAGCAGCTGCAGTCGCTGGACACGGCCGAGACGGGGCGCCGCCTGCAACATGGCCTCGCGACCCTCGCCGCGCGCTACCCGGCGGTGATCGCGGAAGTCCGCGGCCAGGGGCTGCTGGGCGCGCTCGAGCTGCGCGCGATGAACGCCGACGCGGGCATGTTCCGGTCGTACCTGCAGCACCAGGGGCTCTACGCGTATGCCGTCGCGTCGACGATCGCGGAACGCAGCGGGGTGCTGGTGTTGCCGACGTTGGGTGGGGCGAACGTGGTGCGGGTCGCTCCGCCGTTGATTGTGACGGCGGCGCAGATCGACGCGATCGTGTCGGGCATCGGGGAAGTCTGTGCGCGGCTGGCACGCAACGAATCGGACGTCATCCTTCGGGCGCTGAACGCGATCGGCCCGGGACGCGTGACGCCGAAGGCGGTGCGCCTGCCGTTGCCCCCGAAAGATCCCGAGTGCCGCTTCGCCTTCCTCGCCCACTACACGCGCGCGGAAGAACGCGTGCTGACGGACCCTTCGCTCGCGCGCCTCACGCCCGAAGAGCTCGAGCACTACAGCGCCTTCGCCGCCCAGCTTCCCTTCGGAGCGACCCTTCGCACCCCACCCATCCGCAGCGCCACCGGCGCCACCGTGCGCGGTTACATCATCTCCATCGGGATGTTGCCCGAGCAGATGCTTCACCGCGGCCGGAAGCACGTCGAACCCGCGATCATCCGCGGCGTCGAGCTCGCCCACGCACTCGGCGCGAAAGTCGTCGGGCTCGGCGGCTTCACCACCCCGTACAGCCGCCGCGGCCAGACGGTGCTGGGTCTCGGGCCCGCGATCACCACCGGCAACGCCCTGACGGCCGGCATGGCGTTCGCCGCGACGAAGCGGGTCGCCGAAAGGCGCGGAATGTCGCTGGAGGATCTCGAAGTCGCCGTCGTCGGCGCCCGCGGCTCGGTGGGCGCGCTGGTGACGAAGCTGATGGCCCGCGCGCGCCCGAAGAAGCTGCTGCTCATCGGCAACCCCAGCAGTGGCACGAAGGCGCTCGAGGCGCTGGCGGAAACGCTGGGTTGTGCGGTCGAGCTCGGCACCGACACGCACCGCCTGCACCGCTGCCAGATCATCGTCAGCGCGAGTGGCGCGGGCCGGGCGGTGCTCGACACGGCGCCGCTGCGTTCAGGCACGATCCTCTGTGACGTCGCGCGGCCGTTCGACGTTTCTCCGCGCGTCCGTTCGCGGCGCGACCTGACGGTGATCGACGGCGGCCTCGTCGCCCTGCCCGACCGCAGCCTTCGCTTCGGGCCCGGCAACCTTCAGGGCCTGCCCGCGGGAATCCAGCTCGCGTGCCTGTGCGAGACGATGCTGCTCGCGCTCGCGGGGACGACGCGGCACCACGGCATCGGCGACGACGTGGCGCTGGCCGAGGTCGATGAGGTGATGGCGCTGGCCGAACGCCACGGTTTTCGTCTCGCCGAGCCGCCGGTGGATCTGCTCGACGTCCGATTCCGCGCGCGCCGCAGCGACGCCATCGACCTCGAGGCCGCGCGATGAGCACGCTCGCCGAGGCCGCCGAACAATTCCGCGCCGCGTACCACGCACGGGAAGAGCTCGTCGCCGAGCAGGCCGACTGGAACCGGACCCTCGCGCTGGTCGCGAATGACACCGGCGATTCGGTTGCCCTGCAGATTGTCGAGGGCCGGATCGCGGGCTGCTCGAAAGGGACGACGGGCGACATCGTCATCACGTCCGACGCGCGAACGCTGTGCGAGATCCTCGAGCTGCGCCAGGGGCCGAACACGCCCTACCTGTTCGGCGAGCTCACGGTGCGCGGGCCAGAGGCCGACTTCATTCGCCTCGACTACGTCACGTCGAGGCTCTGCCCCGAATGAACGCGCGCGCGCTGGTTACCACCGGGTGCGGCACCGCGATCGCCTGCGTGTGCGCGATTGGCCTCTTCCAGATAGAGAGCGCGGCCGGGGGGCTGTGGGCCGTCGCCGCGGTCGCGATCGCCGGCGGCATCTGCGCCCTGCTCGCCCGGATCTTCGGGCGCCTGTCGACCGTGATTCCCAGCG
>JAYUXE010000646.1:0-4330 GCA_043753165.1 Archangiaceae bacterium
TCGTCCATCTTCTGCAGCACGTCGATTCGGGTGCCGCACTTCTCACAGGTGTATTCGTAGATCGGCATCGGCTGACTCCTATGTCACGTCTTGCGGCTCGGCGGCCGGCTGAAAATCCAGCTGGGTCTCGAGGCCCAGGCGGTCGATCGCACTGCGCAGCGACTCCGCATTCAGCGCGTGCCGCTTCGCCGCGACAGTCACCAGCGTGTCCAGGTCGGGCATCACCGGCAGCTCTTCGAGCAGCTCGAGGATGTCGCGGGTCAGGGCTTCCTTGAACTTCCGGCCAATCTTCAAGTCCGCGAGGTACTTGCTGCGCCCGAGCATCTGCAGCCGCAGCGGCAGGTTGCGAATCGAGAGCGCCTCGCGCACCCAGCGATCGCGAATCTCAGTCACTTCGCCGCGGATCTCGAGCGCCGCGATCAGGCGATCGACCTCGAACGAATTGAGCCCCATCGCGAACGCCACGTTCACCATCGCCCCGTGGCTCTCGGTCAGCGCCGAAAGAATCGTGCCCCGTTCGCGTTTCTCGATCGTCTCGAGCAGCTGGTGGCGCTTGAGCAGATCGTCGACGTCATCCCCCGACGGAGCGACCCCGCGCTTCACCACGTACTGCCTTTCCAGCGTCTTGCGCAGCGCGATGCGATTGCCCGACTGCTCGAACAGGCTCATCACGTCTTGCTTCGCTTCCGGCTTGAAGAGCTCGTCGAGCCGGCTCGCTTCGGCCTCGATGCGGGTGAACTTGCCGCGGGGCAGGGGCAGGTTCTTCTTCCGGAAAGGCGACTGCACTTCGGCCGCGATCTTCTTCTCGACCGGCGCCACCGGCAGCCGCTTCTTCGGCGCGATCTTCTCGGCCATCGTCTGCTCGGCCTTCTTCTGCCGGCGCGCCGCGCGCACCTCAACCTTCTGTTCTTCTTCTTCTTCGTCGTCTTCCTGCACAGCAGCCGTTCGTTTCGGCGGCATTCGCGGCGGGGGCGACGGCTTCGCGACGATCTTCACGGGCGCTGCCGTCTGCGCGGCCATGGTGCGGACGAGGGTGTAGTACCCGGTCTTCTCGCGCTGGGCGGCGGTCGCGGGCGGGGTGCCGTTGATGATGAGGTCGACGACGGCGAAGGGCCCCAGCGGGTGCACTTCAGGCTCGGCGTCGGTGAGCGCCTTCACCCGGAAATCGTCGTCGTCCGAGAGCACCGCGAGGGCTTCCCGGACCACGGCCGAAGGGGCTTTCGCGCTGGCGCGGCGGCAAAAGTCTGCGACAGCGACCGCGATCGGAGTAGGGACGTCGTCGGGGTGCCGCCTGCGCTGCCACTGCTCCATCGTTAGAAGGCCTGTCGAAAGTTGAAGACGGTGTGCGTATAAGGACTCTTCCGAGCAAGTCAATGAACGCTGATCCCGCGAAAGTCGAAGAGCCGTCAGTCGTTGGAGTTCGGGTGCGCCCGAAGTGGACGCTTGCGTTGTTCGCGTTGCTCGTCGTCTCGGCAGCCGCGGCGCTGTGGACGCGGAGCAACGCAGGGCTCGCGCCGGCGTGGGTCGAGAAGGGCGCTCCGTGGGTGTTCCTCGTGTTCGTGATCGGCTTCGCGGCCTACCGGTTCGCGCTCGTCGCGGCCGGCCGGTACTCGGCGTTCAAGGCCTTCTTTCAGATCTTCGTCGCGGTGCTGTTCTTCCTGCTGTTGCTGCTTCCCAACTCGCCCTTCGTGAAGCGCGCGTCGGCGGCCGCCCCGTTGTCCGTGTCGCTCAAAGATCCGGACACGCGCGTTCGGGCGATGGCGGCCGAGCTTGCCGGGTACCGCCGCGATGTGGCGACGGCCCCCTTGCTGATCATTCTCCTCACAGACGCAGATGCCGAAGTACGCGAGCAGTCGCACGACGCGCTGGTGCGGCTGAATGAAGGGGGCGACCTGGGAACGGATCCGGCGGCCTGGAAGGAACGCTTCCCGTGAGGCAGTCATGAGCCACGCGCAGGAACAGAACCACGGCGAGATGCTGGCGCGCTTCATGGCCGAGCACGGGCTCAAGAGCACCCGGCAGCGCACGATGATCGTCGAAACCTTCTTCGAGACCGAAGGGCACCTGTCGGTCGAAGAGCTCTGGGACAAGGTTCGAGGCGCCGACGCGCGCGTCTCGGTGGCCACCGTCTACCGCACGATGAAGCTGCTGTCGGAAAGCGGCCTCGCCCACGCGCGCAACTTCGGCGACGGCCAGACGCGGTACGAAGCGGCGGTCGGCCGGCACCACCACGACCACCTCATCTGCACGAACTGCGGCACGATCGTCGAGTTCGAGAACGATCGCATCGAAGCGATGCAGGACGCGGTCGCCAGGCGCCACGGCTTCAAGGTGACGTCGCACAAGATGGAGCTCTACGGGTTGTGCAAAAACTGCCAGTAGCGGCGCTGGCGCTGCTGCTCGCCTCGTGCGCGCACGGCCCGCCCGCTTTGACGGTGCAAGACAGCCTTCGATCGCTTCCGCTGGACGCAGTGGGCGACTGGCGGCCGATGCGGTTTCAAGGCCGCGTCACGGTGATCACCTTCATTTCGACCTGGTGTTTCCCGTGCCTCGTCGATCTGCCCGTGCTGTCGAAGCTGCAGCAGGATCACCCGGACGATCTCGAGGTGCTGCTGGTCGGCATGGATCTCGAGGGCCGGCGCGTGCTCGAGCCCTTCGCCGAGATGAACGAACTGAAGCTGCCGCTGATCGTCGCGAACGACGCGATTCGTTCGGGCGAGACGGCGTTCGGGCAAATCAAGCAGCTGCCCACGCGCTACGTCTTCAAGCGCGACGGCACGCTGTCGTTTGCCTACGCCGGAGTCGCCGAGCCCCAATCGCTGATTGGGCTGATCGAGAAAGAGCTGAAGTAGTTCCGGGCCGAGGCGCTGGCCCCGTAAAGCGGGCTACTTCTTCTTCGGCGCGGGGGCCGGAGCCGGGGCGGGTGCCACTTTCGCCGCTGCGAAGTTCGTCTCGAGCAGGTTGCGCGCGCTGCTCTTCAAGCGATCTGAAGGCGACTTGTCGGCGATCGCGGTCAGCGCTTCCTTGGCCTCTTTCGACTTCGAGCCTTCGATGAGCCTCATCATGTCGGCGCGGATGTTCTCGGGGTACGTCTCGTCGAGGACGCTGTCGCGCACCCAGACGGCGAGCTCGGGCGACGCCTTCACGGTGTGGTTCTTGTCGAGGCGGCCGAGCACGTTGCGGAAGAGCTCGTTGTTGCCCGGGTTCTCTTTGAAGAGGTCCTTGATCGCCTTGACGGCGTCGACGTTGCCGACCGAGCCCAGGGCTTCGGCGGTGTTGCGGTACCAGGCGTAGCCGCGCGGCTTCTGGGTGCGCATCGCCGAGGCGATCGTCGCGAGCGCTTCGGCGGTGCCGAGGTTCGCGACGCCATCGGCCAGGGCCGAAAGAAAGTTCAGATCTTGATCCTTCTTCTGGATCTCGCTGAGCAGGTACCGGTGCCCGTCGGGGAAGTCGATGCGGCCGAGCAGCACCATCGCCGCGCGGCGCACGCGAATCTGACCCAGCGCGTCTTCGGCGAGGTCGGGGCGCTTCGCCAGCTGGAACACCGGCGCCCCAAAGTCGGACGGCAGCTTCTTCCACTTGGTGCGCGCGAGCTTCTGAAGCACCGCTTCCCGAACGTAGGGCGACGGATCCTTGTTGAGCACGTCGAGGATCGCGTTGAACGCGCTGTCGGTCGGCTTCGTCTCTTCCTTCAGATCAGGGTTCGCGAGCTCGCCCAGCAACACCCAGGTCGAGAGCAGGCGCCACACCGGATCCGGATCCAGACGGGCGGCGTCGACCCACTGCTGCTCGGGCACGGTCGACGTGTTCACCTTCGCCAGCGCGGCGCCGTTCTTGTTCCAGTTCACCCACTGCGGTGCCGCGGGGACTTCGATCGTCACCGTCACCGTGGGCTTGTCGACGGTGATGAGCTCTTCCTTCACGTACTTCGGTTCCTGCTCGCGGTGGATGACGATGGGCAGCTTGAAGACGAACGGGCCCTTCTCGTCGGCGTGCACGGGAAGCTGGCGAACGGTGACCGTCACGCTGCCGCCCGAGTAGTTGAATTCGGGGAAGATCACCGGGTAGCCCTTCTTCTTGAGCCACGCTTCCTTGAACGGCTTGAGCTCCTTCTCTTTCTTGGTGCTCGCGTAGACGGCGGCGAAGAAGTCGTCGCTGGTCGCGTTACCCAGGGCTCCCTTCTCGAGGTACGCCTTCAACGCCTTCTTCATCTCGGCGCGCCCAATCCACAGATCGAGCATGCGCAGCACCATCGCGCCCTTGCTGTAGCTGATGGTGTCGAACATCTCTTCGGGGCTTGCGCCACCGCGGCCCGTCAGCGGGTGCGAGC
>JAYUXE010000647.1:0-1722 GCA_043753165.1 Archangiaceae bacterium
GAGCTCTTCCTGATTCGCGGCAAGCGCCTGCTGTACGAAGAAAACTACGCCGGGGCCGCCGCCGAGATTCGCACCGCCATCTCGATGAACGCGCAGCGCGCGCACTACCACGTCGAGCTCGCCAAGGCCCTGATGCGCAAGGAAGGCGGCGAGAAGGACGCCGAAGACGCGCTTCGCAAGGCGCTCACCCTCGTGCCCGACAGCCCCAAGCTGATGACGCTGCTCGCGCAGGCGCTCTACAAGCAGAAGAAGGTCGACGACGCGATTGGCCAGTACGAGAAGGCGATTCGCGACCCGAAGACGAAGAACGCCGAGGCCCGCTACGCGCTGGGCCGCATCTACCGCGACGACAAGAAAGACTTCGCAAAGGCGTCTGACTTCTTCAAGCGCGCGGCGGAAGAGTTCTACGGCGACTCGTTGATGGTCGCGTCGTCGTACGACGAGCAGGGCGTCACGCTCGAGCTCAAGGGCGACAAGGCCGGGGCCCGTACCGCGTACGAAGCCGCGCTGAACGCCGAAAAGGAATTCGAAAAAGCGTACTGCGACTTCGCCCGGTTCCTGGTGAAGCTGAACGACCCGAAAGAGAAGGATCTGATCAAGGACACGGCCGCCGAGTACATCAAGCTCACTCCGAATGGCGAGTGCGCGGCCGACATGAAGAAGCTCACCGGGACGTAATTTCGCGGGGCGAGCGGCTCGGTTCCGTTCACACGCAAATCACCGCCGTCGACGGCGCCACGGTCGACCCCAAGCTGCGCTTTCCGGCCCGGTAAGCGGCCAGGAGATTTGGCCCGTGCGCTCTCTTGAGTATTCGGGAATCGGTGGATAAGGGAGCAGCGTGCGCGTTCATCGTTTCGCCATTGCCGCCGCGGTCGCCACCTTCATCCTCACCATCTTTGGTGGCGTGGTGAGCGTGACCGAGTCGGGTCTCGCGTGCCCCGACTGGCCGTTGTGCGAGGGGAAGTTCATCCCCCAGATGGTCGATGGAAAGCAGTACGAGCACTCGCACCGCCTCGTCGCCTCGTTCGTCGGTGCGATGACGTTCGGGCTGATGGCGCTGGTTCTGAAGTACCGCCGGCACCAGAAGCACCTCGTGAAGCTCAGCATTCTCGCGTCGGTGCTGGTCACGGTTCAGGCCTTGCTCGGAGCGGCGACCGTCATCCTTCGTCTGCCCTGGGAAGTGACGTCGGCACACCTGGCGGTCGGCACCTCGTTCTTCGTGTTGATGACGACGCTCGCGTTCCTCACGCACCCTTCGCGCGAGACGTTGCCTGCGGTGCAGAAGTCGCTGACGCGCTTCATCGTGCCGGTGGGCGCGCTGCTCTTCGTTCAAGTGGTGGGCGGCGGCGTGATGCGCCACCTGCGCGCGGGGCTCGCGTGCGGCTTCGACCTGCCGTATTGCCACGGGAAAATCTGGCCGCTCGATGGCTTCGTCGGCATTCAGGTGCACATGGTGCATCGCATGCTCGGCGTGACGGTGGGCCTGCTCGTTCTCACGCTGATGGTGTGGATCTGGCGGCAGCCGCAGGCAGGGCGCAACTTGAAGATCGTCGCGGGCGTCGCGGGGCTTGGCGTCGTCGCGCAGGTGACGCTCGGCATTCTCACGGTGCTCTGGTCGCGTGAGCTCTTCACCATCAACACGCACTCGTCGCTGGGCATCGGCCTCATGTCGGTGATGACGTGGATGTACTGGCTCTCGGTTCCGGCGGTGGCTGTGGCGCC
>JAYUXE010000648.1:0-1722 GCA_043753165.1 Archangiaceae bacterium
AACGTCCACGCGCGAGGCCGCGACTTCGTTCTGTACCAGGGCGACTCGATCGCGCTGATGAACGGGTTCGACCCCGGCACGTTCGATCTCATCTTCGCCGACCCTCCGTACTTCCTTTCGAACGGGGGCTTCACGTGCTCGGGTGGGAAGCGTGTGCCGGTGGCGAAGGGCAATTGGGACACGTCGCAGGGCGTGGAAGAGGATCACAAGTTCACGACGGAATGGTTGGCGGCGTGCAAGCGGGTGCTGAAGCCGTCGGGGACGATCTGGGTCTCGGGCACGCAGCACGTGATCTTCAACGCGGGGTTCGCGATGCAGCGGCTCGGCTACAAGCTCTTGAACACGGTGACGTGGTTCAAGCCGAACGCGAGCCCGAACCTGTCGTGCCGCTACTTCACGCACTCGACCGAGATCCTGATCTGGGCGTCGCCGGGCGGGAAGGGGAAGCTGCAGCACACGTTCAACTACGCCGCGATGAAAGAGACGAACGGCGGCAAGCAGATGCGCGACGTCTGGAATCTGCCGAAGGCGGGCGAGGAAGAGCTTCGTGGTGATGAGCAAGGCCGCGTGTGGTCGATGCTGACGCCGCGCAAGTCGGAAAAGGCGCATGGCGGGCACCCGACGCAGAAACCGATTTCGTTGCTGAACCGGATCCTCGAAGCGAGCGCGGGCGAAGACGCGGTGGTGCTGGATCCGTTCTGCGGAAGCGGGACGACGGGCGTGGCGGCGGTCAGTAAGGGTTGCCGGTTCGTTGGAATGGATTTGAACCCCGAGTACCTCGACCTGACGCAGCGCCGGCTCGAAGCGGCCGCTCGGCCTTAAGTTCGAAACTTCTTCCTCCCGCGAGACCGCTTTGAAACAAGCGGTGCATGACCCCTCAAGTTCCTCAGCAGCCGCGGACGCCGTCGTCGTTGCCGATCATCGCGTTGGTGTGTTCGGTGGTCGGGCTCTGCTTCCCGCCACTGCTCATCATCGGCGTGGTGCTGGGCATCATCTGCCTGGTTCAGAAGAAGGGCTCGCAGGTGCTGGGCATCGCCTCGGTCGCGATGGCGGCGCTGGCGGTTCCGATTTTCGGAATTCTGGCGGCAATCGCGATTCCGAACTTCATGAAGTTCCAGGCGCAGTCGAAGCAGTCAGAGGCGCGCGCGAACCTGAAGGCCGCGTATCTCGCCCAGAAGTCTTACCTCGCCGACAAGGGTGCGTTCGATTTGCACCCGGCGACGGTGGGGTTCAACCCCGAGCGCGGCAACCGGTACCTCTACCTGTTCTCGTCGGAAGGGACGATCGCGGCGCGGCCCGATGTTCCGGGCGAAGATGCGGTGGGCATCGGCATCGACACCGTCCGGTACCCCACTGAATCCGACGCGCGCGCGCGGGCCGCGATTCCGGCTGGCGTCGCTGGACTCACCGGCACCTGCCCCGAATGCGAGATCACGATCGTCGCGTCCGGCAACATCGACAACGACACCGAGTACGACGTCTGGAGCATCTCTTCAGCTGAGCGCCCGGGCGCGCCGGCCGGAACACCGTTCAACGACCACAGCGACATCGAGCACTGAGCCTCGAGCGCGTTGTAGCCATCGGGGGCGCCGTTCTGGGGTCGCTCGCCCGACTGCCAGTTCATGATTGTCGCGTCCGGCAACGTTGACGACGACCCGGCGTACGACATGTGGATCATCTCGTCCGTCGAACGCCCCAAAGCGGGGGCCGGCGTTGCATTCC
>JAYUXE010000649.1:0-1720 GCA_043753165.1 Archangiaceae bacterium
CGCGGTAGGCGGTCACATCCCACGCCAGCGTCAGCGGCTTGTTCTCGGAAACGGCGGCCGGCACGTCGAAGCTGTTGATGACCGGACCATCGCGAACGATCGAGTCGAGCGACGCGCTCACGACCTGCACCGGCGAGTTCGACGTCGCGGTCAGGGTGAAGTGCAGCGGATAATTGTCGGGCGTGGGGCGCGAGACGAACACGCCGCCGTCGGCCGAGGTCCCTGCGTCCGTCGCCGTCTCGAGCGCGCTGGGAACCGTGAACTCGTACGAGCCCATCGCCACGTCGGTGGTGGTCGTGACCAGCTCACCGAAAGAACGCTCTTTCACCACCACGCCGTCGGCGCCGGCGGTGCGCCACGCGAGCTTGATCTTCTGGCCCTGGCGCGCGGCGGCCGGCGAAGCGCTGAATTCCTTGATGGTCGGCCGCACGGTCACGCGCGCCGTCGCCGTCAGCATCCCCGTCGGGCCGTCGGCGCGAAGCGTGTACGTCGACGTCTTTTCGGGGTTCACCGTCTGAGTGCCCGACTCGGTGCTGGCGAGCGTCATTCCCGCGCTGTCTTTGATGGTGACGTTGGCGCCACCGAGCGCGCTCCACACCAGCTCGACCGGCTCACCCGACGAGACCTCGGTGGGCACCGCAATCAGGAACACCTGCTTCAGGCCCTCGTTCACCGCGACCTGCACGAACGCGCTGTCTTTGCCGCCTTCCCCCGTCACGCGCAGCACGTAGAAAGACGTCTTCTTCGGCGTCACCGTCGCCGCGCCGTCGGCCACCGTGCCGCTGACGGGAATCTCGAGCCCCGACTGGTCGATGAGCGAGACCTCTTTCGCGTCCGCCGTCTTGAAGGTGAGCTTCACCGTGTCGCCGGCGTTCACCGACGTCTTGTCGGCCGCGAAGCTGAGAACCGAAGGGGGAGCCGGAGGCGGCGGCCCCGCCCGCGTCGAGTTGCACGCAGCGGTAGCGAGAAGGGCAAGGGCGGCAATCGCCCTGAGCGAGACCTTCATGGGGGTGCTCCTGGGGGGTGTTGTGAGACGGGTACGGGGGCCGCGGTTGTAACGACCGCGCAACGTTCTGGTCAACCGTGTCTTAAAAAGTCACGCCCACGCCGCCACCGACGAACGTGTCGTCGACGTAGCCCCGCCGAAAACGCGTGAGCTCGAGGCGGAAGCTGATGCGCATGCCGTCTTCGGCGTGGGCGAAGTCGGCGTTCGAGCCGCTCTTGCGGCCCCAGGTGACCACCAGCGGGCGGAAGCGGAAGCCAAGCCCGTACTGAAAGAGAAACTTGGCGCCGCTGATGGGGGTGACCGCCTGGTTGATGACCACCACCGACGAGTCGTAGACGAAGCCCACGCCCAGCTGCACGTAGAAGGCGGCCGGGTTCTTCGGCGCGAGCGGAAACGCAAAAGCCGGAGCGAACGAGAAGTAGTGGTAGTTCGCCGTCGAGTTGATGAGGGTGGTGCCTTCGCCGTTCGCCGCGTGGCTCCACGTGATGTCGACGAATGACAGCTCTCGGGCGAGCTCGCTCGAAAACACCGTGCGTGTCCATTCCCACGTGAAGCGCAGGCCGCCCATCGGCTTCGGCTCGAACAGCGCGCCGCGGCTCGAGTCGAGCAGCATCACCCCGCCCACGAATTCCAGCGACAGCCCGATGCTCGGATCGTCGATCGCGGCCAGCGACTGTTCCCGTTCGCGTTCCTCGACCTCGGTTTCGTCGCGCG
>JAYUXE010000650.1:0-1720 GCA_043753165.1 Archangiaceae bacterium
AGGTCGAGGTGCGGCAACACGAGGATGCGGTTCTCGACCGCGCCGCGCACGGCTTCGCGCAGCAGAAACATGATCGCTCCGACCAGGCCCACCCCGGCAGGCAGCGGCGGCATGTCGGCGATGGGCCGCCCGTCGAGGTAGAGAAAATTCTTACCTTCCTTCTTCAGGCGGTCACGCACGCAGCGGTACAGGTACGGCGTGAGCTCTTTGTCGGCCTCGACGAGCACCGACAAGCCGTTGCGCAGCGAATCGGTGATGCGGGAAATCGCGTCGGGGTAGGCGGCTTCGACGGCAGCGAAGGCGTTCAGCTCGATGGGAAGAGAGGACTCGGCGACCTCGGTGCTCAAACCCGCACCTTGATCGTCATGTTGCCGTTGCCGTCTTCGTGAATTTCTTCCACCTGGCCAAGCTCGCCCGCGCGCTTCTTCAGCGCGTTCGCCGTGACGCGATTCACCACGCCATCGAGCTCTTCCTTCAAGTCCGTCAGCTTGCTCTCGAGCTGCGCGGTGACCTTGCGGCGCAGCGCTTCTTCTTCGGCGGCGGCTTCGCGCTTCAGCTGATCTTGCGCGGCGGCCCGCAACGCCTTTTCGCGTTCAGCAGAAGCCGGCTTCTCGCTGACCGCGGTGCGCTTCGTCTCGAGGTCGAGCTTCACGTGGCCTTCCGCGGTGACGGACACTTCGCCCGTCTCGACGTGGACCTTCACGGTGATGCCATCTTTCTCTTTGCGCGTGGCGTGGTCGCCGTCGCGTTCGAAGCCCTTCTGTTCGAGCTCGGCGGCGAGCAGCGCGCCCATCGCCTTCTTCTCGAGAATGGGCAGCAATTCGAGGGTGCTGCACAGGCCGTCTTCGACCTGGACGTGGCGGCTCAAGCTCTCGGCAACGGTGATTCGGTAGGCGCGTGACATGCCGGCACCTCACCACGTGTCGGCAGAACGCTCAATTACCCGGATGGGCAGGTGCGCGGGGCCCGACGCCGAAGGTGTTGTCGTGGTGCTGCGTGTCCGGGTGGTTCAAATATTCCTCGGCGCGGCGTGACCCCAACAGCTTTTCCAGCTCGGCGATGACGCGCTCGTCTTCGGTCAGGAACACGCGGGCCGCGCGCATCACGATGGGTCCGGCCGCGGGGTTGCCAACAGGAATCAGGCCCGCACGTTCTTCGGCCAGCGTGCGAATCGATTCGGCGAAGTCGCCCTTCAGGGCCTTGTTGCGCAGCTCGTTGAAAATCGTCTCGGTGCCGAGGCTCGCGGCGAAGTTCGGGTCGCCGCCCATTTCTTTGTACAGCGCGATCAGGCCGGTGCGAACGCGCGCGCTCGAGGCTTCGAAGATTTCTTTGATGCGCGCCATCTCTTCGGCCGTGAGCGCCACGTCGTCGCGCACCTTCGGGTCGATTTGCGTCTCGGTGCCGCCCATCTGCGGGCCGCGAAAGCGCAGCTCGCCCTTCTTTGCCGACGCCGTCAGCTCGTCTGTCTCGATGCGGTAGTAGTTCTTCTTCGGGCGGTCTTTTTTATCTTCTGCGTCCCGCTTCAAGGCTTCGCGCTGCTTCAACAACACTTCTTTCTCGTCTCGCAGCGCTTCGACCATCGCAATCAGCTGGGGCTGCGTCATCGCCTGCAGCTCGGTCGGGCGGGTCGAGGGTCCGGTCAGCGCGGCCTCGACGACGGGGGCCTTCACCTTGAAAGGCATCGGCTTCGCGTCGGCCGCATTCCACTTCTCACCGGCGT
>JAYUXE010000651.1:0-1716 GCA_043753165.1 Archangiaceae bacterium
CCCCAACCCTCTCCCCCTCGGGGAGAGGGAGGCACGGCCGCCACGGCAGCCGCGGGAGCCAGTTGGTGAGTTGAGGTGTCGCTGACTTCAGTCGAACAACGCGTCGACGAACTCTTTGGGATCGAAGGGCCGCAGGTCGGCCACCTTCTCCCCCACGCCCACCCACGACACGGGCAGCTTCATCTCGTCGCAGATGCCGATGATCACCCCGCCCCGCGCCGTACCGTCGAGCTTGGTCAGCGCGATCGCCGTGATGCCCACCGCGTCGTGAAACTGCCGCGCCTGCATGATCGCGTTCTGCCCGTTGGTCGAGTCGAGCACCAACAACACCTCATGCGGAGCGCCCGGCAGCGCCTTGTCGATCACCCGCTTCACCTTCTTCAGCTCGTCCATCAGCGAAACCTTGGTGTGCAGACGGCCTGCCGTGTCGGCGAGCACGAGGTCGGCCTTCGTCTCTTTCGCGATGCGAATCGCGTCGAAGATGACGGCCGATGGATCCGAGTCTTCTTTGCCTTTCACCAGCTGCGCCCCGGCGCGCGCGGCCCAGACGTCCAGCTGTTCGGCGGCTCCTGCGCGGAACGTGTCACCTGCGGCGAGCACCACCTTTTTTCCCTGCGCGGTCGCGCGCGAGGCGAGCTTCCCGATGGTGGTCGTCTTGCCGGCGCCGTTGACGCCGACGACCATGATGACGTGCGGGGGCCCGCCGCCGCTCAAGCTGTGCGACGCGCGCAGGTCGACGATGCGGGCGACCTCGGTGCGAATCACGTCCTTCAATTTGTCGGCGCTGGTGAGCTCGTTCTTCTTGGCTTTGTCGCGCGCCATCGTGACCAGGCTCTGCGCCGTCTTCACGCCGATGTCGGCGGTGAACAGCACTTCCTCGAGGTCGGCGAGCACGGACTCGTCGATGGCTTTGGGCGCGCCGCCGAAGAGGCGGTTGAGGCCTGACATGAAGCCTTCGTTCTTCGTCTTCTGAAGGCCGGCGAACAGCGTCTGGCCGGCCTGCGCCTCGATGCGAACCTTTTCTTCGGCAGCCGCGGCAGCCTTTGCGGCGTCGGCTTCGGCCTGGGCTTTCGCGGCCGCCTCGGCGAGCAGGCGTTTGCTTTCTTCGCGCTCGGCCTCGTGGCGCTTCTTCTCTTCGGCGTCGGCCTTCTTCTGCGCTTCGTAAGCGGTCTTCTTCGCCGCGTTCTCCTGTTCCTTCAGCGCGGCCTGCTGCGCGGCGAGGTCGGCTTTGGTCGCCGCGTCGGCAGTCTTCGCTTCGGCCGCCAGGGCGTCGCGCTTGCGGCGGGCGTCGTGCGCCTGGGCGGTGGCGGCGTCGACTTCGGCGAGGCGCGCGAGCTCGGCCTGGCTCGCGGGAAGAACGACCTTCGGGGCCTCGAGTGGAGCAGTGGCCGTTTCACCCGGCAGCGTCTTCGCAGCCGGGGTGACGGGCAGCTTCTTCTTGTTGAAGAAGACCTGCCGGAGAATGAACAGCAGCACCGCGAGGGCGACGGCGGCGATGACGATGGTGATGACGGTGCTGTCGAGACCACCAACGCCCGTCTTCACCTCGTTCACGGGCGGGACGGTGAGTTGGGCCAGCAAAACCAATTTCATGGGAGGCAGGCGCTTAGCAGCGGGTATAAGCCGCGGCAATGCGACTCCTGATCGTGTCCTGCATTCTGGGCTGCAGCGCCTGCATCATCCCCGCTCCGTCGACCGACGGCCCGCCCGAGCGCG
>JAYUXE010000652.1:0-4305 GCA_043753165.1 Archangiaceae bacterium
TGAAGGGCTCGGACGACCTGGCGGTGAAGATTGCCAAGGGTGAGCTCGAGCAGGTGAAGACGTTCATCGCGGGCAAGAAGGGGATGGAAGCCGCGGTGCTGCGCGAGGCGTTGGGCAGCATCGGCAGCGGCCCGGACTCGGTGGAAGAGATCATCGCGGCGACGGTGGCGCGCGAACGCCCGCAGTACGAACGGTTCCTCTCTTTCCTCGGCACGCTGGGCAGCAACGCGCCGTTCATCGGGCTCTTCGGCACCGTGCTCGGCATCATCAAGGCGTTCAACGACCTCGGCCAGAGTGGAGCGAAAGGCGCGGGCATGCAGCAGACGGTCATGGCCGGCATCTCGGAAGCGCTGGTCGCCACCGCCGTGGGTCTCGCCGTCGCGATTCCCGCAGTCGTTGGTTACAACATCCTCACCCGTTCGCTGAAGACCATCACCTCGCGGACGACGGCGCTGGGTCACGCGCTGGTCGGGCACCTCCGCGCGACGGGCGGGAAGTAGTCCGTGGCTGGCGCATCGCAGGGCGACGAAGAAGAGATCGTCGCGATCAACGTCACCCCGCTGGTCGACATCACGCTCGTGCTGCTGATCATCTTCATGGTCACCGCGAGCTTCATCGTCAAAGAGACGGTCGAGGTTGATCTGCCGAAGGCCGCCAACACGAACGAGACCGTGCAGGGGCTCGTGAACATCGTGATGGATAAGGACTCGAAGATTTTCTTCGACGGCGCGGAAGTCAACGAAGACGAGATGAAGGGCCGCATCGACGAGGCGCTGAAGAAAGACAAGGAAACGCGCGCGATCATCAGCGCCGACCAGTCGCTGAACTACGGCCGCGTGATGGGGCTGATCGATGTCATCAAGGGCAAAGGCATCGCGAAGTTCGCGCTGAACATCCAGAAGGGCGCAACCCCCGTATTGCAGGCGCCCCCGACGCCATAGGGCCGGAACTGTCGCACGCAGCCAGATGTAGGAAATGACGTGAGCTCGACCGCTTCGATGGGCAACCGCCGCCAGGACCGCACGATGCTGATTCTCGGCATCGGTCTGTTCGTTTCGATCTCGCTGCACGCGGGCGGCTTGCTCTGGGCTGACGCGCAGAAGGTGAAGGCCCGGGTGATCGAGAAGCCCATCATCGTCGAGATGATTCAGGTCGAGCCGCCAAAGCCGCCCGAGCCGCCTCCTGAGCCCGAGAAGCCGAAGCCGGTCGAGCCGCCGAAGCCGAAGGTGCCGCCGGTGAAGCTCGCCGTCGTGAAGCCGCCGCCCGTCGAGCCGCCGCCTCCGCTGGAAGAAGCGCCGCCTCCGCCGAAGGACGCTCCGCCGCCGCCGCTGATGGTGGGCATGAAGATGTCGTCGACGACGACCTCCGGGACCTTCGCTGCGCCGGTGGGAAACACGGCGTATGGGCAGATGCCGAAGTCTGCTCCCGCGCCGTCGGAAGTGAAGGCGTACAACGCGCCCAAGTACGTGCCGCCGGGGGCCGCCGACAGCGACCCGCAGGTCGACGCAGAGTTCAAGATTCCGTACCCCGATGAAGCGCGCCGCGCGGGCATCGAAGGCACGGTGCGGCTGCGCATCGTCGTCGACAACGAAGGGCGCGTCGTGGACGTGAAGATGTTGAGCGGGCCCGGCTACGGGCTGAACGACGCCGCGATGAACGCGATCAAGAAGTTCAAATTCAGGCCGGCGATGAAGGGCGGCGAAGCGGTGTCGACGAGCTTCGTCTACAACTACACCTTCCTGCTCGACTGACGCATTGCTCAAGCGGCTCGCGCTCGGCTTCTTCGTCTGCAGCCTGCTCTTCGCGTTGTCGCTGCTGTACGTCGACGGGCATTTCCCGGCGTCGATTCCGGAAGGCGAGGCGGCGCTCGACTACCGGCCGCTGGCCCGCGCCCTGGATCACGTCGGGCCTTCGGGGCTCGTCGACTACGCGGCGCTGAAGGAAGACCGTGCGTCGCTGGATGAATTCGTTGCGCAGCTGGCGAGCGTGTCGCCGGTCAACCGGCCCGAGCTGTTCGAGTCCGCGGATGATCGGTTGGCCTTCTGGCTGAACGCGTACCACGCGCTGGTGCTCGAAGCAGGGCTGGACGCGGCCGCGGACGCGCAGCTCGACTCCACTGGCCGGCGATTCTATTGGCTGCGCAGCTGGCCGATTGGCGGGCGGCGGTTCACGCTCTGGTCGGTTGAACGGCGGTTTCTCTCGGAGACGGGCGACTCGCGAATTCCGTTTGCGCTGTCATGCGGCGCGAAAGGCTGTGCGCCGCTCGATGGGTCACCGTTTCAGGCCGACCTGCTCGATGCGCAGCTCAACGATTCGGTGGGGCGCTTCGCGCAGAACGGGCGGAACGTGAAGCTGGAGAAGGATGGCGTGCACCTGTCGCCCCTGTTCCGTACGCACGAGGCCGACATTCGGGCCGCGCTGCCCGAGGGGCGGACGAACCTGCTCCAGTTCGTCTGGGCGTTTCTGCCCGAGCAGTGCCTCGATAGGCCTGGGTGTGACACCCGCGGCGATCTCGACAAGGCGTGCGGACCCAAGCTCGAAGACTGCAACATCGTGTACGAGAAGTTCGATTGGGAGATTGCCGCGCGACGGTGAGCAGCGGGTTTGGGTCTCGGCGCTCCGTCCCTTCGACGACTGCGGACTCCCGGGGCTCGTTTCGACGGCTTCGGCCACCGTCTGGCGCGCTTGCGTACTCTCGGATCATCTTTGCCGTGGAACGCGTGCGAGAAATCGAACCTCTGCGGGTTCTTTCAACGGCCCGTTGGCATTGGCGAATGGCGGAGGGCGGTTCTCTGGGACGAAGTCGATCCGTGGCGACGATGGCAGGGGACGCTGGAGGAGTGGTCCAAACGGGCGTTTCTTAACCCGTACGAGCGGTCTACTCTAATTCGATCGCATCCAACCACCCGTTTCTGCTCAAGCGACCCGTCGTGTAACCGTTCGAAATGACTCAACGTCGTTTAAATCAGTCGAATGGTTTGCACTAGGAAACATGTCTGGGAGAGGTCGCCGGCGCGCTCCGCGAGATTTTGCGCCGCAACCGCGAACTCCGCCGCCGACCCCGCCGCTGATTTTCGACTCTTCACCGAGCCGCTCGCGCCCGTTGAGCGAACCCGAGCACGGCGTTGAAGGAATGGTCGTCGGACGAAAGCCCAGACGCACGAACCGAAGAGCCTCGACCCGCTGCGCGACCTCATGCCGCGGCGCCCCGACCTCGTTCGCCGCCGTGCGACCGTCTGGGCGATGAGCCCGCACGTCGTCGCCTCACTGCCGCTTCCGGTTGTGGTTCGAGGACGGAGTGCTTCCCCTGTCGCAACACTGAAGCAACGGCCGCGGATTTCGGCGTTTTCCGTCAAAGCCTCGCAGGCGTCAGCAGCGACCGACTGACGGCGAGCATCGCGAAGAGCGCGAGCACGCCCACTTCCCCTCCGGTCGCTGAACATCCCAGCGGCTGCGCAGCGGCATCGGACTCGACGACACCGGCGGCCGGAACCACGACGTCTTCTTTCGGCGCTTCCCACACGGGAAGAATCCCACCGACGGGCCGGTACTCGATCAGCAGCGCGCTGTACGGCTGTACGGTGCGCGTGAGCACCGCCTCGTAAATCGTCCCCGAGCCGGCCGGAGCAATCGTCCCATCCGCTTTCAGCTCGAACGCGCGCCAATCACCCTTCTGGCCGATGCCCTTGAAGCCGACCGTGACCGCGTCCGGCGCCGTCGGCGACGCATTCACGAGGACCACGGTCACGTTCGCGTCGAAGTCGTACGCGGCAAACACCGAAAGAGTCGGATTCGACGATGTCCCTTTCACCAGCGTGTTTCCGAACCCACGGCCAGCGCCGTCGTAGTTGGTGTAGAGGTCGACGGCCGCTCCCTGCATCGGCGCCGCGCCGCCTTCGTTGAAGACGCCACCGAAGCTCTCGTTCGCCAGCGTCCCGAACAGAGCGACCTTGCCCAGCTCGCCCGGCAGCTCAATTCCCCGGCTCGCCGCCAGCTGCGCCTGCGTCGCCTCGTCCCCCAGGCTCGTAAACAGCACCGGCGAAACGGGCTTCCTGCCGAGCGCCGCGTTCACAGTTGCCTCACTCGCGAAGGCACTGGTGCAAAACAGCGACACTGCGGAAAGGATGACGACGGAGGCACGCATGAAGCCAGCTGTCTGCATCTGTCGGTCCACCCTCTAAGGCGATGCAAAGCTTGGGATTCTGGCCGTTCAACGCGTGACCGTTTGCCCCGATTGAGGCCCGATCGCAGCGCCTGACAACAGGGCCGGCCGTTTGCACTGGGACGCCACCATGAAATGGACCC
>JAYUXE010000653.1:0-1713 GCA_043753165.1 Archangiaceae bacterium
CGCGGCACCCTTTGATGCGCGCCACCTGGCCGACGGTCTGGCCGACAGCGCCCGACGCGCCCGAGACGACGACCGTCTCGCCTTCTTTCGCGAGGCCGACGTCGAGCAGCCCGAAGTAGCCCGTCATCCCCGGCATGCCCAGCGGGTTGAGCCACTTCTCCATCGGAGCGACGCTCAGATCGATCTTGTTCAGCGCCATCTGCCGCGGGCTCACGACCAGCGCGTATTCCTGAACGCCGAAGACGCCGCTGACGTGGGCTCCGACGGGAAAGTCGGGATGCTTCGAGGCGTGCACGATGCCGACACCGGTCGCGCGCATCACCTCGCCGAGCCCGACGGGCGGGATGTAGCTCTTGCCTTCGTTCATCCACCCGCGCATCGCCGGGTCCAATGAGAGCTGCAGCGTCTTCACGACGACTTGCTTCTCACCAGGCTCGGGCACGGGCTCTTCGGTGAAAGACCAGTCGGTGCGTTTGGGGAGCCCCTGCGGGCGAGCGGCAAGTCGGATTTGGTGGTTGATCACGCGGCGCACGTTCTCACAGGGCTGCCTTTCGTGGGAGTTCGGGATCGCGCCAGGAAGCGCGGCATGAATTTGAAATTGATCGTCGTCCTCGCGGGCATCGCGACCCTCGCTGCATGTGGCCCCACGTCGAATAGTCCCGACGAAGGAAAGGGCGGTGGCGCCGGCGGTGGCAAAGGCGGCGGAACCGGCACCGGCGGCGGGAAGGGCGGCGGCTCAGGCACGGGTGGTGGAGCGGGGAGCACGAACGCGCAGATTGCGGCGGTGAAGACGGCCGCGGATGCCGATGCGGGCACGGTGTCGCTGCGCGCTGGTGACTTACCTGAAGCCGTTGGTTCCGAACGCGACGGTCACTTCGGATCCGGCGGGCTTCTTCATCTCTGGCGGCGGCACCACGGGGCCCTGCCTCTTCGTTGCGGTGGATCCGGCGACGGTCGCGGGCGGTCTGCTCGTCGGCGATCAGATCAACTTCACGGTCGACTTCGTGCTCCGCAGCTCGGGCACGCGCTTCGCCGGAGCGGTCAGCAACGTGACCATCAGCAGCCGCGGCAATCCGGTGACGGGCCTCGCGGGCAACGTGACGGCCGTCGACTTTCAGGTCGCCGCCAACCTCGACACGTGGGAATCGCGGCTCGTTTCCTTCAACGCCGCCGTCATCGCCGAGCCCGTCGGAGCAGGTGGCGGCTACAAGTCCGTCAACATCACGACCACGGGTACGCCCAGCGCGGGCTCGAACTTCCGGTTGCGGTTGCCGGTCGCTCTGATGGACAGCCAGGGCCTCGGCCCGAACTGCACCGCCAGCGTGACGGCAGGTCCGATGTGGCGCTTCCTCGCGCAGGCCCAGCCGTCCGTTTTCAACGCCTCCGAGCTCAACGGCACGACTTGCCCGGCGCCAACGCTCGTCTCCGCGACCGCGACGAGCTCGACGGGCGTCACGCTGCTCTTCAGCCGCGACATCCTGGCCTCGACGGTCGTCCCGGCGAACTTCACCATCGGCGGTTCGTCGACGCTCGCGGTGAGCGCCGCGACGCAGCCGACGCCGCGCTCGGTCTCGCTGACGACGGCCGCCCAGACGGCCTCGGCGGTGTACTCGGTGACGGTCAGCCCGTCGGTGCTCGACGTCCGGAACACTCCAGTGGCGAGCGGCGTCGGCGCGTTCACGGGCTTCGTGGCCAGTGCGTGTCATGTGGTCA
>JAYUXE010000654.1:0-1711 GCA_043753165.1 Archangiaceae bacterium
CCCTGGTGTTGGGTCTCGTGTTTACGGTGCGGTGGGCAGACCAGCACGCCCGGGCAATCTGGCGGCGCGCGGCAAAGATGTGGGCGACCATCGCGATGCGACCGACGATGCGTTCGCTGGAAGCGCGGATGCCGTGGTTGTGGAAGGCGATGCGCACGCTGAGCGCGACCGAGTACCTCTTGCTGCACCTTGCGCTCGGGCTCGGGATTGCGGTCGCGGCGATGCTCTTCGTGCAGCTGGGCAAATCGATTGTCGATGGCCACGAGATGGTGCTGTTCGACGTGGCGCTCTCGCAAGCGCTGCATCAGGCGGCGTCGCCGTTCGGCGTGAAGCTGATGGAGATCTTCACCGACTTCGGCGGCGACATCGGCGTGCCGATTCTCGGGGTCGGCGTCGCCATCGTCCTTCTCAAGAAAGGCCGCCGTCTGTTGCTGACGGGCTGGGTCGTCGCGCTCGTGGGCGTCGCGGTGATGAATCAGGCGCTGAAGGCGGTGTTCGTTCGCGCGCGTCCGGTGTTCGAGCACCCCTACAGCGTGGGCAGCGGGTGGAGCTTCCCCAGCGGGCATTCGATGGCGACGTTCGTGGCGGCGGGGATGCTCGCGTACCTCGGCGTGCTCTTCGCGAAATCGCCGGGACGTCGTCTGCTCGCGGTCGTGCTCGCAATCACGTGGTCCGTCGCGATCGGGTTCAGCCGCATGTACCTGGGCGTGCATTATTTCAGCGACGTGATTGCGGGGTTCGCGGCGGGCACGGTGTGGTTGGGTGCGTGCATCACGGGCATCGAGATTGCGCGCCGTCGGCCGAGGGCGGCACCGACGTTGCCGGTCACGGCTCCTGCACAGCAGGCGTGAGCGCATGAATGGTGATCCAAGGTTCGGCCCTGCTTAGAATGCGTCTGGAGCTCAGGGAGGGAACACACCATGCCGACGAAGAAGCTGGCGAAGGCGTTCAAACCGGTCGCCGCGAAGAAGAAGCCCGCTGCGGTAAAGGCGAAGGCAAAGCCCAGGACGCATCGGGCCGACGCCGTTGAGATGTCGGGCATCTACGGCAAGGTGATGGTGTCCGAGTCGGATCCTGATCAAGAGGTCCGCGAGATCTTCGATCACTACGATCGCGACAACGACGGCGTCATCGAGTTGCCGGAGTTCGCGCGCATCTGTGAGGCCGCGGGCCTTGCGATGGAAGAAGACGAGCTCGCCACCGGCTACGCGGACGTCGATCGCGATTCCGACGGGAAGATCAGCTGGGCCGAGTTCGTCGGCTGGTGGCACTCATTGGGTCGGTGATCGTTCGATGGCCTCGAGCGCGATCTTCACCGGCGGCCCGCCGAGCTCGAGGAAGACGGGATGCCCGGGCTCGCGAAGGCCGGGGCCGAGCGCGTGGATCCGATACTTCGTCGCGGGCGAAGTCACGTGCAGCGGGCGGAGGTCGAACCGCCCGTCTTTGCCAGTAAAGCCGGCCGCATCTTCTGGCCCGGTGATCGCCGACATCACCGCCCGCTCGTTCGCAGTGAGCGCGCGTTCACCCGCCGCGAGCGCGATGACGCGAAGGTCTGGCTGCGGCACGCCATTCAACGTGACGACCCCTTCGAGCCCCGTCGCCGAGTTCAAGACGACGACCGCTTCCCCGCGCTGGCCCGCGGGCAACGCGAGCTCTGTCGATCCGCGCTCGAGGCCTTTTTCGGTTACCCGCACCGCGCGCACCTTCATCA
>JAYUXE010000655.1:0-4300 GCA_043753165.1 Archangiaceae bacterium
CCCGAGAAAATCACCTCGGCGTCGTCCAGGCGCCCCTGCTCGTAGAGCTGAAACCCAATCATCGCCATCGAGAGCATCTCGGGGCCGTTGATCGCGTGGAGCTCCTGCAAGGTGAGTTGACCGTGCAGCCACTTGTCGAGGCGCTCGGTGCTGTAGAGGATCTTCTCCCAGTCCGGCGTCGGTTCCCCGGGCTTCGCGGTCTTGGTGTCTTGCTTGGATGGAACGACAGGCTCCTGCGGATTCGCCATTTTCGAAAAACCCCCAAAAAGAGAACGGGCGCCTTCCGAGGTGGAAGACGCCCGAACCCTAAAGAACGTTGTGCAAGTGGTCTACCTAAAAGCGCTGTTAGAGCTTGCGGACGATCGACATCTGGAGCTCATCGCGCTTCTTGATGATCGTGCTCATCAGTTCCATCATTCGGTCGTAGCGCTTCGTGTCCTTCTCGTACTGCGCGAGCTGCTGCGGGGTCGCATCCGGACCCGGGATGGCCGGCTCGCTGAGCTGGCCAATCGCCCGAATGGCTTGGTCGGCAATGTCGCCGCCGCTGGGCCGAGCAACCGAACCAGTCGCCGCCGTGGCGCCCGCGTTGTTCAGCGCCGTCGCCGTCGCAGCCGAGGCCGCGGTGGTGCGGGAAGGAGCAGTGGCCGAAGGCAGCGTCGCCGTCGTGCCAGCCGGAGCGCCCGGGATGGCCTGGGGCATACCGGTCAGCTTGGCGAGCAGCGCCTGGATGGACTGGGGCGAAACGAAGTCCTGCGCGGCGCCGACGCCCTTATCGATCAGGCCCTGAGCAAGCTTCCCGAGGGGGCCGGGCAAGTTACCGACGAGGCCCTTGAGCGCTCCGCCAGCGCCACCGATGAAGCTGTCGGCGATCGAAGCGAGCTTCTCGCTGACCATCGGAGCAACGGCCTTGAAGATTGCGGGGGCAACGGTGCTGACGACACTCTTAAGAAAACCGCCGACGTTAAAGCCCATTTGTTTGCCTCAGTGTGCTGCGTGGTTAGTGGGAAGCTGCTCCCGAGAACAACTGTAGCAGTTATCGGTCGGGGGTCGGGGCAGTTGCGTCCACCCCACTACTTTCTCGAAAGATTGCCCAACATCGCGGAAGCCTTGGCCTTGAGGGCCTGATCCGCCCCCGAAAATTGCGCACCGCGTCGCAAGTCGTCCACCGCCTGCGTCTTCTGCCCCATCGCGATTTTCACCTCGGCCCGACCCACGTAAGCGGCCGCATCTTGAGGGGAAATCTTCAAAGCGACATCGTAGGCGGCCAGCGCGCCCGCAGGATTTCCGGCTGCCATTTCGACCACACCCAGCGCTTTGGCAAAATAGCCGTCAAGCGGGTTTACCGCGTAGAGGCCTTGAAACAGGGTGCGCGCCTCGTTGATCCGGCCCTGGTAGAAATAGAAATAGGCCGTCCGCGCGATCGAATAGAGCTCGTCGTCGGTGTAGCCCCGGACGTCTTTCAGCGTCGCCTTGCCATCGGCCCACTTCTGCAGCCGCTGGATCAGAATGGCTTCGGTCTGGGGCGCTTCCGGCATCAGTAGCTCTCCTCGCTCTGCTCTTCCCGCATCCGCCGCTGGATCTCGTCCATGTCGATGCTGAGCCCGTTCACCAGCGCGAGCATCTGACCCTCGCGGGCGAGCAGCGACTTGAGGCGCTCGACCCGATCAGGCGCAGCGCGAATCGCTTGGATCCCCGACTCGAGCATCTCGCGCTGTTCGTCGTGCCCGCGCTGGGCGACCGTCGCGAGCCGCGAGCGATCCGTGTACGACTCGATGTCCGCCTCGTGGCCCGCCGGCATCGGAGGCATCGGCAACCGCAGCTCTTCGGCCGAGTGCGCCGGGCTGATCGAATCGAGCAGCGCGGCCGAGGCCAGCGCCGGATTCTTGGGGTCGCCCTTCTTCCGAACGTTCTTCTTCTCGAGCTGGGCCCGGTTGACGAGCTTCTCGCGAACGGTGCTCGGGCCTCCCCAGGGCCACGCGGGCCCACGGGGAATCTGCGGGTTGATCTTCGCCATGGCGAAAATGACTCTACTTCTTCTGCGCCGCTTCGTGCTCCTGCTTGAGGGCGAACACGAAGTTCAGCACCTCGGCCACCGCGTCGTAGAGCTCTTCCGGCACTTCCTGCCCCACGTCGACCCGGTACAGCGCATTCGCGAGCGCCACGTTCTTCATCACCGGGATGTTGTACTGCTTGGCGATTTCCCGAAGCTTCTCGGCCTTGAGGCGCAGGCCTTTCGCGATCACGCGCGGGGCGTTGTCCTTCTCGCGGTCGTACTTGATCGCAATCGCGACGTCGGGTTCTTCGGCGGCCACGATCGTCAGGCTACAACGCGGTCGGCAGGCGCCGAAACGGGCGAAGGCGGGTTCTTCAGCTGGTAGACGAAGTTCAGCACCTCGGCCACTGCGTCGTAGAGCTCTTCGGGCACTTCCTGGTTCACGTCGATGCGCAGCAGCGCATGCGCCAGCGGCACGTTTCGCAGCAGCGGCACGTCGGACTCTCGGGCAATCGCACGCAGCGCTTCGGCACGGGCGTCGATGCCCTTGGCGATCACCCGCGGCGCCCCATCGCGTTCCTTGTCGTATTTGATCGCGATCGCCACGTGGTCGGGGTTGGTCACGATCACGTCGGCGCCTTTCGCCGATTCCATCTGAGCGCCTTCCATCAGCTCGTGCGCGAGCTCTTTGCGCTTCTGCTTGTGATGCGGGTCGCCTTCGCTTTCCTTGTATTCCTTCTTCACGTCCTCCTTCGTCATCATCAAGTCCTTCATGTACGACTTCCGCTTGAGGAAGACGTCGAGGACGGCGAAGGCGAACAGCAGCAGGCCGACACGGACGGCGACCCGGTACACGAGCTCGCCCATCACCAGCATCGTGTCGTTCACGTCGCTGCGAATCGTGGCCACGACCGCGCCCATCGCATCGCGCACCACGCCGTAGACGACGTAGCCGGTGATGCCCATCTTCCCCATCGACATGATCATTTCGATCAGCTGCTTCTTCGAGAAGAGGTTCTTGAACCCCTTCATCGGGTTCAGCTTGTCGAGCTTCGGCACCAGCGGGTCGACGGTGAAATTGGCGCCGATCTGAACGAACTCGACCAGGCCGCCGATGATCGCGCACGAAAAGGCGATGGGCACCGAGACGATCATCACGTCCATCAGCCCCATGAACATCGCGTTGAAGGTGGCCCGTTCGAGGTCCACCGGGTTCGTCATGTGATCGATGGTGTACGAGAACAGCTCGCGGATCTTGGTCTCGAAGGTGCCCCAGCTGGCCTTCACCACGCTGAGCCCGACCAGGAACACGAAGACGCCCGTGAGATCTTTGCTCTTGGGGACGTTGCCCTGCTTACGGGCGTCCTGGATCTTCTTTTCTGATGGCTCTTCTGTTTTTTCGCCGCCTTCATCGGACATGGGTCACCCGAGAAGGAAGATGGCTTTGCGCAGCATCGCGAACATGTGGCCGAACTCGTCGCGGCCGCGCAGCAACATCAGATGCAGCGACGTGAAGAGCACCAGCACCGTCACTGCTGGCTTGATCTGCATCGAGATGAAGAACACCTGCACTTGCGGAGCGACCCGGTTGATCATGCCCAGCGCGATGTCGGTGAGAAACGTGGCGAGCAGCACGGGCGCCGAGATCGCGAGGGCGACCCGCAGCAGATCGCCGAACACCCGCATCATCAGGTCGAAGAAGGGCCACATGCCGCTGCTGAACTTCGGGTACGACTCCAGCGGCACCGTCTGGAAGCTCTCGGCGATGGCGTAGATGACGAGGTGGTGCCCGTTCAACGTCAGGAACAGGGTGATGAAGATCTGCAGCTTCAGCGCGGCGTACAGCGAGACAGACTGCCCGATGGACGGCACCTGAATCTGCGCCGAGTTCGTGCCCGACATGTTGTCCATCAGCTGGCCGCCCGCTGCGGCGGCGTCGAAGACCCGGGCCACGATGAAGGCGATCGTGTAGCCGACGAAGAGCTCTTTGAGCAGCAGGGCGCCGATCTCGATCGGGTTGGTGATGCTGATGTCGCCGATGCGGTCGGCAACCGACGGGAAGATGACCAGCGCGAGGACCAGGCCGAGGCCCATCTTCACTTCGACCGGCGTGGTTTCGCCGCCGATGATCGGGGTGAGGATGATGGTGGGAAGAATGCGCAACAGCAGCAGCGCCATCGCCTGGGTGACGTGGGCGAAGTCGGCCGTGAGGCCGTACTCCGCGCGCACCTGAACCAGGAGATCGGTGAAGTTCATCGCGCGATGAGCTGAGGGAACCGGTCGTAGATGTGAAAGGTGAACCGCATC
>JAYUXE010000656.1:0-1709 GCA_043753165.1 Archangiaceae bacterium
TGGTGGGTGAGGCCACTGCTGCGCTGCCACGGCGTTGCCCGCTTCCCCTCGAATTCCCCGTCGCTGGTCTGCACCGCGCGGACTGTACAGGCGGTCAGCTAGCTGCTCAAGGGTTCAGCCCCGCGGTTATTTCGGCGGCAGGCCTTTGCCCGGAGGCGTCGCCCAGTTCGCGGTTTCGCCGGGGATGATTTTGCCCGACGTCTCGGGCTTCTGGTTCCAGCCCAGCCGCCCGATGATCGCGTGCTGCGGCTCGGTGCCGTCCGGATCCGTGTTGGGCACGCCGCGGTGGTTGAGCACCGTGTGCAGCAGCTCGTGGCTCGCGACCTTCGTCAGCCGCGGGTCGCCCTGTCCCTGAATGTGCTTCTGGTTCACGTAGACGACGTCTTTCGGCGGCTTCGCGAAGATGCCCGGGTCGATCGCGCGCAGGTCTTCTTTTGCCGTCGCGATTTGTTGCGGCGTCGGGTCGGCGGTCGAGCCCGCCGAGCGCAGCCGCGAGCGCGCCAGGTTTTCGGGGCCCGAGATCTGGATGTCGCCGCGGTTCTTCGCGTCGATGGACGTCGCCGGGTTCTCGCGCTGGCCGCCCGTCGCTGCTTTCAGCGTCGCGTACTGCGCCGGCGTCAGCGACTTCACGTCGGTCTTGTCGATGATCGAGTTCACTTCCGCGGCGGTCAGCGGCTTCGCGTTCGGATCGCGCGCCTTCAGTTCCTGGTTCAGCTGCTTCAACGTGCCGGCGTCGGTCAGGTCGCGCTTCGCTCCGTTCACGTACGCCGCTTTCACCTGCTGCTCCGTCGCGAGCTTCGGCAGCGGCGCCGCCCCGCCCAGCTGGTTCAACAGCCTCGGATCCGAGACGAACTCGTCGACCGCCGCCGAGGCTTTCGCCACCGGCGCCTTCAGCGGCTCGGGCACCTTCTCTTTCACCGTTTCGGCCACCGCCGTCGCTGCTGCCCGAACCTGCCCCAGGAATCCGCCGATTGAAGTCATGCCCCGGTTATCCGCCGCTTCGTTCTCCAGGTTTCTTCAATTCGCCGAAAGCCTGAGTCGTTTTCCGCGGATGTCGCCTCGCAGGCCACAACCGCCTTTGAGCTCGCCGCCAGGAAACGCTCCTCTTCGAACGGACGGCCTGCCCCGAAGACGCGCACCGTCGTGGGGTGACGCCGATGATGTCGCGTTCGGCGAGGACTTCGGTGGCGTCATCGAATGCGTCCTGGGGTGGGGCGGCTGACGAGGTCTGCAGCGCCGGCTGCGGAGCGGGGCTCACCCTGGCCGCGGCCTTTTTGCTGGTGACGGGACGCTTGTTCGCGAGGGGCCGTATGGCAGGAACACGCCGTGCTCGATCAGATCGGCGAACACGAACCCGACTGAGTCGTCCGGTTCCGTGGCTCCTTCTTTCGCCGCCGACGGTCAGGTACCGCCACCCCTTTGTTCGAGGGAAACCACCGCTTCGCCCTCTCGGCGCTCACCGACCTGACGCGGCTCGACGGAGGCTGACGGCCCACGCACCGGGCGACATGCCGACGATGGCGCGGAAGTCGCGGGTGAAGTGCGCCTGGTCGAAGTAGCCGAGCTCCAGCGCGAGTGACGCGAGGTCGACGGGCCCAGCCTTCAACCGTTCGGCTGCCTCGTGCAGGCGGTACCGCTGAATCACCCACTTCGGGTTCACTCCGACGTAGCGCAGGAAGTGCCGCTGCAGCGGACGCAGCGAGACGCCT
>JAYUXE010000657.1:0-1709 GCA_043753165.1 Archangiaceae bacterium
AACGATGGGGCAGTTCCGACGGGCCTCGGCGCCCGCGACTCGCTTCGCACCGAGATGAAGTACGCGCTGTACGGCAACGACATCGACGACACGCACACCCCGCTGGAAGCCGGCCTGGGCTGGATCACCAAGCTCGACAAGGAAGACTTCATCGGCAAGTCGGTGCTGGTGAAGCAGAAGGCCGAAGGGGTCACGCGCAAGCTGGTCGGCTTCGAGCTGACGGAAGCGGGCGTGCCGCGCAGCCACTACCCGATCTTGAAAGACGGGCAGAAGGTCGGCGAAGTCACCAGCGGCACGATGGGGCCGAGCGTCAAGAAGCCCATTGGCATCGGCTACGTGCCCACCGCGCTGGCGGCCGAAGGGTCTACGTTTCACGTCGAGATCCGCGGCCGGCCCGTCGCCGCGAAAGTCGTCAAAACTCCGTTCTACAAAAAAGGCTAACGCACCATGGGAAACAACCCCGGCAACCTGAAGTACACGAAGGACCACGAGTGGGCGAAGAAGGACGGCAACAAGGTCACCGTCGGCGTCACCGCGCACGCGCAGGAAGCGCTGGGCGACGTCGTCTATGTCGAGCTGCCCAAGATCGGCTCGACCGTCACCGCGGGTTCGTCGTTCGGCGTCATCGAGTCGACGAAGGCCGTCAGTGAGCTGTTCGCGCCGCTGACCGGCAAGGTCACCAAGGTGAACTCGGATCTGTCGAATGAGCCCGCATCGGTGAACAAGGATCCGTACGCCGCGTGGATCATCGAGATCGAGCCGACGAATGTGGCCGACTTCGACGCGCTGCTCGACGTGACGGCGTACGACAAGCTGCTCGCGAAGTAGCTGCTACCAGTTGAAGACGACCGCAGTCGGCTCGCCCGGGTCGATGGGGACGAACGCCGACTGCTGGGTGATGCAGTCGACGGGAAACCCGCTGTCGGCGCGCGCGAACGGATTCGCCCCCGGCGCCGCCGGTGAGAGCCGCGCGCAGGCGGTCACGATCAACGTGCCTCCGTCGTACATCTGCCGCTGAAGGCACGACCCGGCGTCGGTGAAATGCGTGCCGTCCCAGGAAAACAGCACGCCCTGTTTCTTGTTCAGCTTCCGTTCGGTCGGATCGCGCGCCGCCTTGCCGCCGCACTCGGGCTTGCCGCGCGCCATCAACAGCAGCTCGGGCCCGTTGCGTTCGGCGATCGCAAGCCAGTACGGAAGCCCTTCGTTGTCCTCGAAGACGTAGTGGGGCGCCTCGCGCGAGTTGTCCGCGTAGATGTGGGCGAACACCCGGCTGTCGGCGCGGCGCACGCGGAAGAACGCATTCGGCGGAGGCGACGCCTCGAAGTTGTACCCCGGCACCCGCGCGCACCGAATTACCCGCGCGACCACCGCCGCCGCCGTGTCGCCCGCGTCGACGCGCACCGTCAGCACCACGCCTTCGAAGGTGAACCGAGCGCTGCCCGACTTCACCGCCGTGCCTTTGAGCAGCACCGTCGACCCGTCGAACCACGGGGCCTCGCCGCTGATGCCGACTCCGAACTCGAGCTTCAGCTCGACCCGCGGAATGCCGGCCGGGGCAGGGTCGGGCGCGTTGCCGGTGTAGTCGACCTCGGCGGCGGAACAGCCCGGAGCCACGACGTGCCCTGCGTCCAGAGCACCCGCGTCGGGAACGAAGCCCGCATCGATGCCCGCATCGACGACGCCCGCGTCCTCCTCGACCCCCGGCTCGT
>JAYUXE010000658.1:0-1709 GCA_043753165.1 Archangiaceae bacterium
TGGGCGATGTGAAGGTGTCGGTAACCGGCGGGCCGGCGCGGCGCGTGCGGTGGGAAGTGATTCGCCTGCCGTAGAGCCCCTGCTCGCCCGGCGCTACGCCCCCGTCAGCGCGGACCTCGCTGCGGCGATCGCCTCTTCCGTGCCTGCGAGCGCGAGCACATCGCCCGCCCGAAGCACGTTCTGCGCGGTCGGCACCTGTTGTGTCTCACCCGCGCGGCTGATCGCGAGCACGGTGGCCCCGGTGAGCCCGCGCAGGTTGAGCTGAACGAGCGTCTTCCCCACGGCCGGATGCGCCCGTTCGAGCTCGACGGTGGTCGGCTCGCCCATGCCGGGCAGCAAATGCCCCAGGGACACGCTGTGCACGGCCGGCTGATCGCCACGCGACTGGGTGCTCAGCGCCTGTACGATCATCTGCGCGCCGGCCTGCACGTGCCCTTCGAGGTTCGTCGCGCTGCGCCAGAACGCGATCGCAAACGCGATCAACAGCACCGCGAGCGCGAGGGCCGCGGGGAACCCCGACAGAAACGGCTGGGTGATGGCGACGATCGGGGCCCCGACCAGCAGCACAATCGCCAGCTGCAGCGTGACCACCAGCACCCGCCGCGGAGCGACCGCGAGATCCAGCTTCCCATCGGCCCGCGGCGGCAGCGCCGCTTCGGCAAGCAACTTCCCCAGCCCGCGCGCCAGCCGCAACACGCCCGCCGCAAACGGAATCGCCAGCGCCGCCGCCGCAGCGACCACGATCATCTGCGACAGCCCATCGCCGAACTTGAGCTTTTCCTGCATCAACGCCGACAGCATCGAACGCTTCAGGCTGGTGCCGATGATGATCACCGTCACGATCGTCGCATCGAGCACGAGGAACCGGATCATCCGCCGGGTGTTCGCCGCCGGTGAGTTGTTCTTCGGCGCCGATCGCACCTTCTCGACCCACGTCGCATACAGCGTCGCGAACGTCTGCATCGAGTGCGGCAGCTTCCTGTCGACGAAGCTCGCGACCGGGCTCGATGCGCGAATGAGCCAGGGCGTCGTCAGCGTGGTCACAGCAGAGACGGTGACTGCCATCGGGTACAGAAACTCGCCCGTCGCCTTCAGCGAGATGCCGAGCGCCGCGATGATGAATGAGAACTCGCCAATCTGCGCAAGGCTCATGCCGGCCTGCAGTGACGTTCGCGTGCCGCTGCCGGTGAGAAAGGCTCCCAACGAGACGCTCAAGATCTTGCCGACGATGACGACGACCGTGAGCACGAGGATCGCCGGCCAGTACTTCACGACCAGCGCGGGGTCGATGAGCATGCCCACCGAGACGAAGAAGATCGCCGCGAACACGTCTTTCACCGGGTTCACCAGGTGCTCGATCTGCTTGGCCTCACCCGATTCCGCGATCAACGTACCGGCCAGAAACGCCCCGAGCGCGACCGAGTAACCAAACTGCATCGCCAGCAGCGCGACCGCGAAACAAAAGCCGAGGCTCGCCACCAGCGTCGTCTCGGGGCGGTTGAGCCGGTTGATCGCCCGCACCGCGCGGGGGACGATCAGCAGCCCGATCGCAATCAACCCGACGAGAAACGCCGCCAGCTTTCCCACGGTCATCGCCAGGGCCGTGCCCGACAGCCCCGCCGGGGTCGCGAGCGCGGTGAGCGTCGCCATCAACAGAATCGCGATCAGATCCTCGACGATCAGAATTCCAACGACGATCTCGCGCAGCT
>JAYUXE010000659.1:0-4295 GCA_043753165.1 Archangiaceae bacterium
GAGGGGAACTCGACTTCACTGTGAGCCATCGTCCGGCCCCGTGGCTCTGCGTTTCGCTGGCCTCCCTCGACCTCTGCGTGGCGGTACCTTCCGAGCCGCCGGCGAGACCCATCGACGGTGGATAAGGCGCCTCAGCCCTCGATGAACGAAGGCGGCTCAGTCTTTGGCGAAGTTGCTCGGTGCCGTGAACGGCACAACCCGCGTCCTCGGCGTGACGGTACCCGAGACGCAGCGACGGAACCGAACGCCTACGGGTGCCACTTGATGCTGCAGCCGATGCTCGGCGTCTGATTCGCCGCGGGCGCCTGCCCACCGACGACTGCATCGATCGCCGCCTGCAAATCTTTTCCCGTGACGGGCGTCGGCTTGCCCGGCCGCGAGTCATCGAACTGCCCGCGGTACACGAGCTTCGCGTCCGCATCGAAGAGAAAGAGGTCTGGCGTGCACGCAGCGGTGAACGCGCGCGCGACCTGCTGTGTGTCATCGAACAAAAAGGGAAACCGCCACGCTTCCGTCGTCGCCAGTTGCTTCATCTGCGCCGGCCCGTCTTGCGGATGCGTCTTCTCACTGTTCGCATTGATGGCGACCACCGCGAGCCCGGACTCGACCGCACGATTCGCCACCTCGACCAACTTCCCGCGAAGGTGAATCACGTACGGGCAGTGGTTGCAGATGAACAGCACCAACGTCCCGCGCTTGCCCACCAGAGACTTCGAGTCGACCGTCTTCCCGTCGACCGCGTTGGGCAGCGAGAACGCGGGCATCGCCGTGCCCAGCGCCAGCATGGTCGAAGGCGTCGCAGCCACCGTTACGCCTTTCGCAGCGAGCTGCGGATGAACGACGACAGCTTCTCGGCGACTTCGGTCGGCATCTTCGACCTCAGCAGCGCCTTGCGGCACAGCGGCGCGGTCTCACGGTACTGCTTCAGAAACTCCTCGCACGGCGTGCAGCCCTGAAAGTGTTGATCGAGGTGCTTCTTCACTTCGGCCGGCACTTCGCCGTCGAGGTACTCGAGCAACTTGTCGATGGAGTCTTTGCAGTTGAACATGCGCGAGGTGGCCCCCCTTAGATGCGCCTGCCGGGCTACCGTTTCAATCCGATGATTCCACGTCCTGGTAGAATGCGTCGATGGCCGCGCGCATCGACAGCCGCGCCCGATGCAGCCGGCTCTTGATGGCTGGCACTGAATCCCCAGTGATTTCAGCGATTTCTTCGTACGAAAGCCCGTCGACGTCCTTCAATAAAAAGACGCGCCGGTAGTCTTCGGGCAGCGCATCGGTGGCCTGGGTGATGGCGGTCGAGAGCTCGGCGTCCAGCGTCTGGCCCAATGCGTCACTGTGCCAATCGGCAACGTCGTCGATCATCGAGCCGCGATCATTGAACTGGGGCGACTCGAGGCTGTCTTCGACCTGGTTCACGACTTTGCGGTGACGCAGGCGCATCAACGTCTGGTTCGCCGCGATGCGGTTGAGCCACGCAATCAGCTCACCCGTCGAGCCGCCTTTGAAGCCGGGCAGGTTCTTCCACGCCGACAAGAAGACCTCTTGCGTGATTTCGGCGGCGTCGGCTTCTGACCGCATCATTCGCAGCGCGAGGCCGTAGACACGATCGCGGTGCAGCTCGACGAGCCGTTCGAACGCGTGCAGCTCGCCGGCCTGCGCCTGCTTGAGCAGCCCGATGTCATCGGTGGCGTCCACGGGGTCGCGCACGTTGGGTGGCTGAACGAGGCGCGTCAAGAGACACCGCTCACGAAAGGGTTGTTGGCGACCCACAAGCGATACGGCTTTTGCGCCCACTCGCGCGCGTAGTCGACCCCAATGCGCGGGCCGCGGCGCACGTCTTTCGCTTTCACCCAGACACCTTCTTCGAGAAACAACTGCGGCCCGGACAGCGGCAGGCGGTCGTGCGCCCGGGTCAAACCCAGCGCCCGGGTCAAACGTCCCGGCCCGTCGGTGCGGCCAGACGTGTGGTGGTCACCGATCGGCTCCAGCGCTCGAACCAGCACCGCCGCCCCACGGCCCGTCACAACGTTGAAACAATGGTGCATGCCGTAGATGAAGTAGACGTACGCGCGACCCGGCGGGCCGAACATTACTTCCGTCCTCGGAGTTCGACCTTTCGCTGAGTGGCACGCGAGGTCATGCGGGCCCAGATAGGCCTCGACCTCGACGATTCTGCCGCGACGTTCACCATGCACGAGCACTTGTCCGAGCAACGCGCGCGCCACCTGCAAAGCGGGCCGCGCATAGAACGATTCCGGCAGCACCCGTGCGTGGCTTTTTGCCCCAATCGCCGACTTCTCTTTCGTTGAATGCAGCGAGCGGTTGAGCAGCAGATCGTTCACGAAGGCCGTGCTAGTAGCTGCGGGCCCTTTCATGAATCCCTCTGGCAGGCTTTCTGGCGTTTTGTTGCCGCTGTTTTCGCTGCGCGCGAAGACAGATTTTGGCATCGGAGATTTCGGCTCGGTCGACGGTCTGTTCGCGTGGCTCGAGCAAGCAGGTCAGCGCCTGTGGATGATGCTGCCGCTGCTGCCGACTGCGTGGGGCGACCCGAGTCCGTACTCGACCTGCTGTGCATTCGGACTCAACCCGCTGTTCATCGACCTCAATCCCCTGATTCACCGGTACGCGCTTTCTCTCGACGTCGACGAGAAGCGCGTGCTCGAGGAAGCCCGGCACTCGCCCACCGTTCGCTACGACCTGGTGGTGCCGCTGAAGGCCGCGATTCTTTCTCGCGCGTTCGCCGCGTTTCAGGAAAACGTCGACCCGGCGTTCGAGATTTTCTGCCACGACAAGCGCGGGTGGCTCGACGAGTACGCGTTGTTCGCCGCGCTGTCGGAAGAACAGCAGCGCCGCCCCTGGTGGGATTGGAAAGACGGCCTCGCTGAACGAAACCCCGAGGCGTTGCACCAGGCCAGGGTCCGGCTCGCGCGCGCGGTGAAGTTTCAGCAGTGGGCGCAGTGGGTCGGCGACGCGCAGTGGCGGCAGGTGCGAAAGCAGGCGGCCGCGCGGGGCGTGCTCGTGTGTGGCGACGAGCCCTTCATCATCGGCCAGAACAGCTCAGACTGCTGGAGCCACCCGCGCCTGCTTCGGCGCGATGCGCGGCTCGGGGTTCCTCCCGATGACTTCGCGGCCGATGGGCAGGATTGGGGTCTGCCGTGGTTCGACTTCGCCGCGATGGAAGCCGAGGGTTACCAGTGGCTCAAGTTCCGCGGCGAGCAGGCGGCCGCGTACTACGACCTTCGCCGCGTCGACCACGCGGTCGGTTACTTCCGCCAATACCTTCGCGACGAGACGACTCCACGCGGCCGCTTCATCCCCGATGTCGAGCCGCTGCAGGCCGCGCTGGGTGAGAAGAACTTCAAGCTGCTGTCGTCGGCCGCAACGCCGCCGCGGGGGCAGCCGTCGGGCATCATTGCTGAAGACCTGGGCGTCATTCCTCCGTTCGTTCGCAGCGTGCTCGATGCGCTGCAGCTGCCTGGCTACAAGGTGATGCGCTGGGCACGCGACGACGGCAAGTACCACCACCCGCATCAGTACCCGGCCGTGTCGCTGGTGACGACGGGCACGCACGATTCCGAAACGCTGCGCGAGTGGTGGGCCGTGAGCCAGCAGTGGGAACGCGAGGCCGTGTGTCGCACCTTCCCCGAGCTCAATGCCTTTCAGCCGCCGCCTGCCGAGTTCACGCCGCAGCTGCACGAGGCGTTGCTTCGCGCGGCGCTCAACTCGAGCAGTGGCCTCTGCGTGCTGCCGTGGCAGGACGTGTTCGGTGAAGCCGAGCGCGTGAATCTTCCCGGCACTGTCAGTGACGCGAACTGGACGTACCGGATGAAACCCGAGGCCGAGACGCTGATGAACCGCGAAGACACGGCGCGGGCGGCCGCGTGGCTCAAGCGACTCACCGCCGAGGGTCGGCGCAGCGAAACGCCGTGAGCACGCCGGGCCGGTTCGTCGCCTTCGGGCTGCTGCTGATTCTCGCCGGGTGCGCGAGCAGTCAGCCCAAACCCGAAGGGCCGATGATCGACGACCTTCACTTCGAAGGGGCCGAGCAGATTCCCCCCAGCGCCGTGAAGACCAAGATTCTCACTGCCGCGTCCAGCAACTTCCCCAGCTGGCTGCAGTGGATTCCGTTCGTCGATGACGACCAGTACTTCGATGCCAACGCCTGGCAGGCCGACCTGCGGCGCATCGAACGCTTCTACCAGTCGCAAGGTTTCTACTCGGCGAAGGTCGTCGACGACGAGGTGCAGGAAACGAAGCCGGGCCACGTCGCGGTCAGCGTCAAAATCAAAGAAG